>NZ_CBABQS010000105.1:0-12664 GCF_964672035.1 Arcicella sp. | reverse complement strand
GCTTTGATAATCAACAAAGGAGCAGCGGCTTCAAAACCAACCCGACCTTTGATGCCAATTATGGTATCGCCCACGTGAATATCACGTCCAACGCCATAAGCACCTGCAATGTCCGACAACTTACGAATGGCAGCAACGGGCGAAGAGATTTCTCCATTAATGCCCACTAATTGCCCTTTTTCAAAATGCAATTTCACCGTTTCTTCACCCGTCTTGGTTACTTGTGTTGGCCAAGCCGATTCTGGCAAATATCCGTTGGAAGTCAAGGTTTCTTTTCCGCCAACCGATGTTCCCCAAAGTCCTTTATTGATAGAATACGTTGATTTTGTCCAGTCACGCACTACGCCTTTGGCTTTCAGATAATCAATTTCAGCTTCACGAGATAATTTCATGTCACGAATGGGCGTAATGACCTTACAATCTGGCACCATAATCTGGAAAACCACATCAAAACGCACTTGGTCGTTGCCCGCACCCGTACTACCGTGCGCAATGGCTTTTGCACCTAATTTATTGGCGTATTCTGCTACCGCCGTTGCCTGAAAAACACGCTCTGCTGATACTGAAAGCGGATAAGTATTGTTTTTCAAGACATTACCATAGACCATATATCGGATACAATCGTTGTAATATTTCTCGACAACATCCAAGGCTACGTGGCTCGTAACGCCCAAACCGTAGGCTTTTTGCTCAATGTCTTTAAGTTCATCGGGCGTGAAACCACCCGTATCCACAAGGGCAGAATGGACTTCATAACCACAATCATCGGTTAGATATTTTACACAAAAGGAGGTATCAAGCCCTCCCGAAAATGCTAAGATTACTTTTGGTTTACTCATTTTTTATATAAATGTTGTGTACTTTTTTGTTTTGGATTTTAGATTTTTATGGTTTGGTTTTAATACTAAGGAGCAAGATATTTTCTTTTTCCTTTCTCGAATAAGTCAATAAATTCTGACCAAAAGGTTTCCCAAGAAGATGATTCCCATTCATCACAAAATAGTCTTTTAGGTTGGTTATCAAAAAATTGCTTAACTTCTTCTGCCACTTTCAAAATTTCTTTTGCGTATGTTTTTCTGTCAATTTTAAGATTTATATCCTTGAAATAAATAACGTCTTTGGTATTTACGCTAATCTGTTTATAAATATTTTTTAAGGTTACCGTATCATCCTCATATATTAAATCCCAATCAATACAAATCGGGCAACTTAACATTAGTAATTGTCCACAATATAATATTTTCTCACAATACCTTCCTTCTTCATGATTATATGGCTCCATACTTCTTAATAAGCTAAAAACTGATGTAGAAATTGTCCAATCCAATTCATCTTTTTCTCCAACTATAACTTGGTTATCTATGATGATTTCAAACTCTCCATGAGAACATAAATCGGTATGACTTAAATCTTCTGGGTCAAGCCAATTTTGGTTTAGTATTTTTATAGAAAAGATTGCCATTCGATTTCCTTGGATAGTAACCCTCTCCGTCCCGTGGTTGTGTGTCCTCACCGACCACTTGTGCATGAACAAACGCCAAATATTTTTATTTATAATTTATTGATAATCAGATACTTGTGTTGCTTGTCTGAACTTGGATTCGTTGGATTAGCGGATTTTTGGGATTATGCTCATAAAATCCTTTTAATCCATTAATCGGATGAATCCTAATTCAGATAATATTGAGTTTCAAATTCATTCCTCATAAGCTAACAGATTGCTTCACGATGTTCGCAATGACAAAGCCGTAAATCCTTCCGATTATTGATAGAACACTAACAAAGGCAGAAAAATTTTCCACAAAATCCCAGAGGGATGAAATATTGGTAGAAAAAAATAGAATAAACATACCTCAAAAGCCCCAGAGGGGCGAAATGTACTGCAATGACCGACTTTCAACATTTCGCTCCGATAGAGCTTATTTGCGAACATTTCATTATTCTACCAACATGATGCCCCGCTGGGGCTAAAATATTCGCATTGTAAATACACAACAGAGAAGAGAAAGGCATCTACACCACCTGTCTCTTCGTCTTCCGCACCTGCATCCGCAAAAACATCTTTTCCTTAATAGATTTCAATCTTTCCAAGACTTTTACGTCCTTCATAAAATTCCATTCTACGTGTTCGGCTTCTTTTTCTTTTTGTGCTTCTGCTTCACGTTTTGCCTTATTTTTCTCCCATTCAGGGTCGAAAATCATGCCTGTACATAAGCAATGCTTGCGGTCAGTACGGGTCAATACGTCATAATTTACGCATGATTTGCAACCATTCCAGAAGGCATCATTTACGGGCAATTCCGAGAAAGTTGTTGGTTCGTAGCCCAATTCAGAGTTAATTTTCATCACCGCCAACGAAGTCGTGATTCCAATGATTTTGGCATCGGGATAATTCGTTCTTGACAGTTCAAAAGCTCTCATTTTCACGGCTTTGGCAATGCCATATTTTCGCCATTCGGGCTTTACGATAAGGCCAGAATTTGCCACAAATTTGCCGTGTTCCCACGTTTCTACGTAGCAAAAACCGATGAATTCACCTTTGTCATCAAGGGCAATGATAGCTTTGCCTTCTTGCATTTTTACACGCAGATATTCGGGCGAACGCTTGGCGATTCCCGTGCCACGTGCTTTGGCGGATTCCTCCATTTCAAAGCAAATTGCTTCGGCAAGAGGTAAATGTTCAGTCGTAGCGACTTGAACGGTATAATTTTCGATAAGATTTTCAGAGATTAATAACTTTGCCACTGTTGAAATTTTGCTAAAAATGTTTTTGGTGATGATGGTAGATGATAAATCGCTACGACTTAACGAGTTAAGCCTTAGAATATTAACAAATACACGAAAACGTCTTGAGAAATGTCTGCCACGTGGGCAAACGAACAGGATTAGGGTATCAGACCCTACGGAAGAATGTACACCTAAAAACAGGTGCGGGAATGTATGAATAAGATATGAATTTTACTTCGTATGGCATTTTCTGAGATAGATTTTCGACCTTGAAATCTTTGAAATCGAACAATCATGCAAAGTTTAATAAAACAAAATGAGAGATGCAATGTTTTTTTTCAATTTTTTAAGATATGAGCATTGTGTAATGGGTTTTGAGATGATTGCTTAATCACTTCACTTTATCAAAACGTATATACTTAACCTATTAAAAATCAACAAATTAACGATTTCTATCTGTAATAAAATTTGGAATTTAGCATTTTTTTCCTTAAAATTGGTTAATATTTAAAAATGAATTTAAACCTACGAAAGTCGATTGCTATAACGCAAATTTCGAATTGATAATTATTAAAAACAATGTCTGTTTCTCCAAAAATAAATACAAATAAACTAACTGCCGACGACCTTGTTTATGGGTATATGAATGGCATTTTTCCGATGGCAGATACCGATGGGACACTTTATTGGTATTCGCCCGACCCTCGTGCGGTCATTCCGATTGACACTTACAAAACGCCAAAATCGCTTCGTCCAATTATCCATAAAAAAATATTTGAAGTAAGAATAAATTATAATTTTGAAGGTGTTATGCGAAGTTGTGCCGCCGCTCGAAAAGGCGATGCTGAAACTTGGATTTCCGAAGAAATTATTGAAGCATATAGTGAGTTGCATAAATCTGGTTTGGCATATTCGGTCGAAACGTATATGGATAATCGGATGGTTGGTGGGCTTTATGGAGTATCAATTGGGGGAGCATTTTTTGGAGAATCCATGTTTTATCAAGTACCCGATGCTTCTAAGGTTGCTTTTCATTATTTGATGAAAATTTTAACGCATCAAGGCTATGAACTACTTGATACTCAATTTATTAACGATAATGTAAAACGTTTTGGTGCCATAGAAATTCCGAGAGGAGAATACGTAAAACTACTTAAAATGTCGCTGGAAAAATGTTGCTTTTTTACAGACGAGGCTTTGATAGATTGAGGCAAAAAAATGGAACACCGATGAGAGTCGCTCGGATTTTTGGAGCGGTGTTGGATTGTTTGTATTTTTGCTGGATAATATTCAATCAATCAGATAAAAATGTCTAAACCAATCATTGTTATAAAGTTCGGTACAGCTTCAATTACGCATAAAACAGGCGAACTTAACGAGGAAATTCTGCAAGAAATTGCCCGTCAAATATCCATTCTTCATACTGATTTTCAAATAGTTATGGTTTCTTCGGGAGCGGTTGGAGCGGGTCGTGGATTTATCAAAAATTATAAAGGAACAATCTTTGAACGTAAGGCAGCAGCGGCCATCGGCAATCCTCTTTTGCTGGCAAAATATACCCACTACTTTTCAAAATACGGCATTACAGTGGCTCAAAGTCTCTGCGAAAGACATCACTTTTCCAATCGAAATCAGTTTTTGCAACTCAAAGAAACGTATCAAGAACTTTGGAAAAATGACATCATTCCTATTGCCAATGAAAACGACGTAGTGAGCAATTTAGAACTAAAATTTTCGGATAACGATGAACTTGCTACCTTAATTGCCACCGGTTTTGGGGCGGAAACATTGCTTCTATGCACCTCGGTCGGTGGACTTTTGGATGCGAATAAAAATATCATTCCTCACATCGAAAAAGTGGATTCTGAGGTGTTGGGTTTAGCCAATGACGATAAGTCTTCGTTAGGTTTAGGCGGTATGATTTCAAAATTAACCTACACGCAACTTGCCACACGGATGGGTACCCGTGTAGTTATTTTTGGCATGAAAATCCAAGATGGAATATTACAAGCCATTGATAACCAAAATGGTACAGTATTCGCTCCGCAAGAAGTAGCCTTGAATGCACGACGAAAATGGTTGGCTTCGGGAAGTATAATTGCTGGAAAAGTACAGGTAGATTCGGGGGCAGTTGTGGCTTTGGAAAATCGTAAAAGTTTGTTGGCAGTTGGTATCAAAAAGGTGATTGGGAATTTTGAAAAAGGAGAAGTTTTTGAGATCTTGGACGAAAAGAAAAACGTCGTTGCTATTGCCAGGGCCAGAGAAAATTCGGAGGTAATTTCTATCAATTTAAAAACCCAAAATTTTGAAGTAGCAAATGCGGATGAAATTGTGGTGCTTTAATATTTTGTTTGAAATAATTACTATTTTTAACCCATAAAAATCATTGGGACTTCAAATGCTCCAGCAATTATGAAAAATATTTTTGCCCTTACCATCATAAGCCTCCTAATTTTCGCATGCAAAGGTCCAACACCCGAGCCTGGTTCTGAACAAATCCTCAAACCCGATGGAAAATTGGAAATTAAATATACCGATCCTCGCTTAGAAACCAGTCCAACGATTGTTCTTTCCAATAATGATGTTTTGGCCATTTCTTATAATATCAAGAAAAGTGCCGATGGAAGTCGTCCCGTAAAAATGGCGGTTTATATCACGGAAAACCCCGAAATGAAAGGCATTTTACTGTTAGATAACATTCAATTGAAAGCTGTTGATGAACAGACAAAAAGTTTAGAAATCAGTTTGCCCGCTGTTGGAACAAATATTTATCGCATTTTTTACGTGGATATTACGGATAACAAAGGTACATTTTCTCGAAAAATCCTCAATTTAACGCCCACAGGAACTGAACAAATTACCGCTTGGGCGAATGTAAATTTGGGTATTCAAGGTAGTATTTTCAACCCAAGATTTTCCTCCGCAACAGGCGATGTTTATGCTACTTGTGACTTAGATTCTAATATCAATTTTGTGGATATTACTTATGCAGCAATTGGTTCTCCTTCTCTCAAACCCACTTTTTCATCAAATCCTCGGCGAGGTGCTTTGGGTTTACTGACCACGGCAAGTGACAAAATTTGTGCAAATGTTAACGCATCGGGAGGTACGACAACTTTCTTTGCTCCTATCAACGTACCCATCGAATTTGGCACGGTCAATGACCTTTTCTTGAAGAGTTTATCCATTCCAAATACTACGCAAGATTTAGCCATTGAAGTTGGAAAAATTTATATGTTTCAAAATACTCGCAACACAAAAGACGGGAAATCAGTCGTTCGAAAGGGTGTAATTAAGATAAATGCTATTAATAATGTCATCACTTCAACTGGTCAGGCGATAGCTTCGGGGGTGGTAAATTTCGATGTAAAAGTACAACGGTAACAGGCTTTTTTGTTAACAGTAAAATACGTGGGCTACTACCAACTTTTCTTCATCTTAAAATGCGGAATCACACCAAATAGTAAATAAGAATCTCCAATAATTTCGTAATCAATTGATAAATAGAACTTTACCGCATTTTCACGGGCATCAAGAATAATTTCATTGATGCCTTTTTGTTGCGCTACATTTTCTAAATAATGCATCAACAATTTCCCAACTCCCCTCCCCTGTACCTCTGGCGAAACAGCTACGCAACGTACTTGCCCTTGCGTAGGCGAATTTGTTTGCATACGTGCCACCCCAATAATTTTATTGGTTTCATCATCAACTACCATCGCATGGTCGGCTTGGTCTTCGTCTGTCAAAACTTCGCTGCCTTTCAATTGTCCCCACGGTTCACGCAAAACCTTGAAACGGAGGTCATAATACTGTTCCCATTCTGATTGGGTTGTTGGAATTTTAATGGTTAGCATTTTTATGATATTTACTTTTTAATTACCCCAAAACAATTACTTTTTGTATTGCCCGTAAATTGCAAGTTTCCTTGTAACGTAATATTCTTCAGGGTAATATCTTGCCCAACCGTAAGGGTATGACCTTGATTGATTTTTACATATTCCGAAGATAATGGTTTTCTGCCAACCGACCACACATCTTGATTATTCAAATTGCCATTTCCAATTATTTCTGCGAAATCTGAAAATAAAGAAACGGTCTTGAAATTTTGGAATAAAAGGGTGTCAGTAGTAGTTTTTGTCGTTCCAAAACCTACCACTGACATAATTTTCGACCATAAAATTTGGGGAATTCATAACCAATATACTCATCAAAATATTCAATTTAATAAATTAACTCAAAATCTGGCAAGATTCTTGACTAACCTTAAAGATTATTAATCAGCATAGTAATCTAACAAACTCTTGCGTTAATTCATCAATTAAAAGTACACATGAAAAGACTAACATTATTAGCGTTCGTAATCCTGATTTCGATGGCTGCTATTTCAAGTTGTAAAACTGCCCAACAACCGCAAATCGATACGCAAAAGGAGGACGAAGGGGTAGCAGTTGAAGAACCTCAAACTTCTCCTGACCAAGGAATTTCCTTTTTTGAAGGCAGTTTACAAGAGGGCTTAGAGAAAGCAAAATCTGAGAATAAACTGCTCTTCGTGGATTGCTACACTACTTGGTGTGGCCCGTGCAAAATACTGAAACAATATACTTTCAATGATTCCAATTTAGGCGATTATATGAAAGATAATTATGTTTCTTTGGCCATTGACATGGAAACTACCGAAGGACAAATTTTAGCGAAAAAATACGGCATTGAGGCTTATCCAACTTTATTATTTTTGGATAAATACGGACGAGTTATCAATCATCAAGTAGGTGGAATTGGGGCGGAAGCTCTTTTAGCAAAAGCCGAACAAACCGTTCGCAAAAAAATGTAGTATATTAGTAAATGGTCTAACCATACAGTAGCCCTTGCCTTTTGCAAGGGCTTTTTTTAGGCAATAATTCGTCAGGTTTGCCAATTTAAGAATTGAAGAATCTTTAAAATTAACGAATCTACTTTCTTCATTCCTTCCCAATCCCATTTTTATCGTAACTTTGCATCATAGAAATCATTCACTCATTAGATTACATGAAAATATCCCTAAATTGGCTTAAACAATTTGTAGAAATAACTGAATCCGCTCAGGAATTAGATGAACTCCTTACAGGTACGGGTTTGGAAGTAGAATCAATCGAACGCCACGAGGCGATTTTGGGTGGTTTACAAGGTTTTGTGGTGGGCGAAGTGCTTACTTGCGAACGTTTTGAGGTAAAAGAAAAACAACTAAGTTTAACCACGGTAGATATCGGTACGGGTACGCCTTCGCAGGTAATTTGCGGCGCTTCAAACGTGGCAACGGGACAAAAAGTTATCGTGGCAACCGTTGGAACAACCCTTTACGACCATGCCAAAGGCGAACCAATTTTTCAGATTACGAGCAAAAAAACCTACGGACATTTGTCGGAAGGAATGATCTGTGCGGAGGATGAATTGGGTTTGGGAACATCGCACGATGGAATTTTGGTCTTAAATACCGATTTGCCCAACGGAACACCAGCGGCGCAATATTTTAATTTAGAGGCCGATTTATTAATCGAAATCGGACTGACTCCCAACCGTGCCGATGCGGCTTCACATTGGGGTGTGGCTCGTGATATAAAGGCAAAAACTGGGCGTGAAATCACGATGCCTTCGATTGAAAATTTCAAAGTAGAAAACAATAATTTTCCGATAGAATTAGTCGTTGAAAATCCAATTGATTGCCCACGTTTTTGTGGTCTTACGATTGATGGCATTGAAGTAAAAGAATCTCCCGAATGGCTACGTAAATCATTGGAAACTATCGGATTACGTTCTATTAATAACATCGTCGATATTACCAATTACATCTGTCATGGACTCGGCCAACCGATGCACGCTTATGATTGGCACGCCATCAAAGGGCAAAAAATTGTCGTAAAAACCCTTCCCGCAGGAACAAAATTTACGACTTTAGATGAAGTAGAACGCACTTTGGGCGAAACAGATTTGATAATTTGTGATACTGAAGAAGCTCTTGGAATTGCGGGTATTTTTGGCGGAATGAAATCGGGAATTAAGCCAGAAACCAATCGTGTTTATTTAGAAGTTGCCTATTTCGACCCTGCTTCGGTACGTAAAACGGCTCAACGTCATGGCTTAAAGACGGATGCTTCGTTCCGTTTTGAACGTGGCACCGACCCAAATGCAAAATTATTTGCCTTGAAATATGCCGCATTATTAATTCAAGAATTCGCAGGTGGCGTAGTTTCTTCGGAAATTACGGATTTTTATCCAACGCCGATTGAAGATTTTAAAGTACAAGTTTCTTACAAAAATATTGACCGTCTGATTGGCAAAAAATTAGATAAATCCCTCATTCACGACATTTTAGATAAATTAGAAATTGGCATTTTCAGTAATATAGAAGACGGTTTTGAAGCACTTGTGCCAGCTTATCGGGTGGACGTAACCCGTGAGGCGGATGTAATTGAAGAAATTTTACGGATTTACGGTTTCAATAATATTGAATTATCGGAAACACTTGGTACAGATTTTCTTTCAAGTTTTCCAGCCAAAGACCGTGAGAATTTGCAGTTGAAATTGACGCAAATTTTGGCGGCCAATGGTTTTAACGAAATCATTACTAATTCATTGACAAAACCTGCTTATGCGGAGTTAATCAAAGGTGATTTGCCGAATGAAAATGTTGAAATTTTGAATAAACTTTCGGAAGACTTAGGCGTCATGCGCCAGACGATGTTATTTTCAGGATTGGAAGTTTTGGCGTACAATATCAACCGTCGTCAGAAAGATTTACGTGTATTTGATTTCGGAAAAACGTACCATAAAATCAACGATAAATACGTCGAAAAACGTCATTTAGCCATTTTTATTACTGGAAATTCAGAAACTGAAACTTGGCAAATGAGATCGCAAAAAGTAGCTTTTCACACACTTGTAAGTGCAGTAAATAAAGTTTTGGGAAGTCTGGGCGTTAAGAATTTCGACAGTAAACCAATCGAAAACTCCGCAACTTTTGAATACGGTTTGAGTTATTTAGTGAACAAAAAAGAAGTGGTAAAATTGGGTTTAGTAAAACCAAACGTAGCCAAAAAAGCGGAGGTGAAACAACACGTTTTCTTTGCGGATATTGATTGGGATTATTTATTCAAACAATACAACGATAAAGCTGTTTTCATGGAATTACCAAAATTCCCAGAAGTTCGCCGTGACCTTTCGTTGGTAATTGACAAAACCGTAAGTTTCGACCAAATTCAGAAATTGGCCCGTAATTATGAGAAAAATCTTTTGAAACAAATAAATGTTTTTGACGTATATCAAGGCGATAATTTGGGCGAAGGCAAAAAGTCATATTCAGTAAGTTTCATGCTTCAAGACTACGAACAAACGCTAACGGATAAAGTTATTGATAAAACAATGGAGAAGTTGATGGGAGCGTTTGAGAAAGAAATTGGTGCGGTGATTCGGAAGTAGGTTTGTGCATTATTTACGAAGATATTCTTGAAATAAGTAACCCGTCTGTCATTTAAAATAACAAAATGACACGTTTGTGATATCACCATTCTAAATCTAATTTTTTTAGCAATTATTAAACTAAAATACTGTATCTTAACGTTGTAACTAAAATTTAAAATTCAAAAAAATGTTAAAATCAAAAATCTTTACTGCTTTACTTATTGCCTTGTCAATCAGCGTATTTGCAGGAAATAAGCCCGCTAAAAATGACGGAGCAACAGGAATTCAATTCTTCAAAGGCACATTCAAAGAAGCCTTAGCGAAAGCCAAAAAAGAAAATAAAATGGTGATGATGGATTGCTACACCACGTGGTGCGGTCCTTGCAAAATGTTGAAATCGCAAGTATTTGTGGATAAGACTTTGGGCGATTACATGAACGAAAAATATGTATGCGTAGCGATGGATTACGAAAATGGCGAAGGCCCAGCCGTAGCTCAACAATATCCAGTGGACGGTTATCCAACTTTATATTTCTTAGATGCTTCTGGAAAAGTAAAGAAGACTTTTGTAGGCGTTCCAAATGCAAATCCAGCAGGAGCAATTTTAAGCATGGCTAAGAAATTTGGCAAATAGAATTAGTGAATAATTGATAGAGAATAATTAGTAGTCATTCGAAATCTAAAAAGAAAAAGGACGTCTAAATGCTTGTCTATTAAGCCTTCAGAAGTCCTTTCTTTTTTAAACTATTCTATATTAATTTTTCTGATTCTAATGATTTTGGGGGTACTGTTTTAATCCGTTTTTGATGAGGCAATCAACAGATTTTCTAACCAACAATCGGAATAAACAAATCTATTTAAGTTTGCTCAAGTGCTATTTTTTTTATTCTTGGTTACTTTTTGGCAAAATGGCAAAAAATATACCCAATCGCCAAAGCTCTAATCGTTAGTTGTGCTGAGGATAAATTACCATGAAAATACGTTCCTACTACACTAAAACGACCTAAATGATTGACTCTATCTAACCATTTTTGTTGGTTATCGCAAAAACATGCTGTAATATTATCCAAAGATGTCCCTCGAAGGTACAACATGATACCTTCTCGATAATCTTCAACTTTACCACTCCAATCAGGCATAATAAGACTGGGTGAGTCGCATAAATCTGTCCTAAAAGGGTTATTCGACGATAAGGCAATGACATTTTTTTAGAATATCTAATATCGTAAAATTGATAGCTTTTAGATAAATCAGCTCCAAATAGTGATTTGTACTTTTCGTCAAGACCATCAAGCCATTGACCAAAACAAACAGGATCTTTTACCGTCTCTAAATACTTTAATTCTCAGATTGATAATCGAATAATGTTTGTCCCTTTTGATGTTTTTGCTTTTTTTCTTTACTTGCAGTTCGTTTCCGAACTTTTGGTTCTGATTCTATCACTTGCTTGATTTTATTGTTTCGCAAAACAAAGATCAGCCAAGTTTTTTGATTACTCCCAAAACATTAGTATCAGAAAAATTAATTATCAACTAATCTCTTGTTCCTTTTCTACCTCTCATTCGGTCTTTTGCTTCGTCTTTAAGGTCACGATATTTCGAATATTGGTCAGCCGAAAGAATTGTTTTCATTTTTTCGTCCTGAGACATTACCAAATCTCGCATATCTTTCATGGCAGCACGTTTGTCAGATGCATCTCTCATAGCATCACGTTTTTGATTTAATTCGAACAATAAAGGTTTAATTTGAGCCGTTTGGTCGTTACTCAATGTTAGGGCTTTTGTTAAGCGTTGCAACTGATTAGAAGCTCTTTGTTCGGGCGTTTGTCCTTGTTGAGCAACTGACTGAAAACCAGCATCTTGGGCATTTACTACATTAAAGTTTACTGTGTATATAGAAGCAAAAATGCTCAATGCTAAAACTAATTTCTTGTTCATTGTTTTAAGATTAATTGTGAATATTTGTTGGTTAGATGTGTTAAAAAAGTAAAGGTTTAACGCAAAAAGTAAAAACATATTTTGTAAAAATGCTTTTAAAGCCCTAATTTTGCAATACAAAGAGATTAAACGCTTTGTAGGGCCTATAGCTCATTCGGTTAGAGCAACTGACTCATAATCAGTAGGTGCTTGGTTCGATTCCAAGTGGGCCCACATTATAACTACCTAACAATAAAGCACTTAGATAAATTAAGATCTACGTGCTTTTTTCATTCTCGCCCTTTAGCTCGCCCGTGAGTTGGTTTTAAGCTAAAATAAGAACGGTAAATCTGTTAAAACTCGGTTGAACATTGCTAAATGCCCTGCAACATTCGGGTGAATTCCATCTCCAAAATATAAACTTGATATGTAGCTTGCCGTTGGGTCACCGCCTGTACTGGTTGCAATATCAAACTTCGCTCCGACGATTGCCCCCGTCTGCTTACAAACTGCATCTATACTATTATTAACCGCAATATGCTCGTTTCCAGCTCCGTAAGTTCCACGATTAGGGATATGATTAC
>NZ_CBABQS010000104.1:0-12708 GCF_964672035.1 Arcicella sp. | reverse complement strand
TGTAAAGTTCAGAGAATCACCTCAATAGCCGATTTTATTTCGTCTCGTTACGGTAAAAGTGCTACGCTTGGGGTATTAGTTACGGTGGTATGTATCGCAGGGATTTTGCCTTATATTGCCATTCAGTTAAAGGCGATTTCCAGTAGTTTTTTGATTGTTGCACGCTCTTCTGACGAGTATAAGGGTAATGATTTATTTTGGAAAGATTTGCCTTTTTACATTGCCGTAGCCTTATCGGTTTTTACCATTATTTTCGGAACTCGCAAGATTGATTCCACCGAACGTCACGAAGGAATGGTCACGGCCATTGCGGCAGAGTCTATCATTAAATTAGTGGCTTTTCTGACCACAGGAGTTTTCGTAACCTACATCGTTTTTGATGGATTTGGGGATATTTTTCAGAAAGCATCTTTAGTTCCAGACCTTCGCAAAGCCTTCGTTTTTAATAATGATGGAGACTTTTCGAGTTGGTTTTGGCATATTTTTCTTTCTATGGCGGCAGTAATGTTTCTGCCCCGTCAATTTCAAGTGGCTGTTGTGGAAAATGTCAATGAAAAACATCTCAATAAAGCCATGTGGTTGTTCCCTTTGTATATGTTATTGATAAATATTTTTGTGATTCCAACGGCATTGGCAGGCGAATTATTATTTGCTAATCAAAGCGTTAATCCAGACAGTTACGTATTGGCAATTCCTTTAAAATTTAATCAAAAAATCTTAACGCTATTGACTTATATTGGTGGATTTTCAGCCGCCACCAGTATGATTATTGTTGAAACAATTGCCCTTAGTGTGATGATTTCTAATAATTTAGTGATGCCAATTGTACTAAAAAGTAAAAAATTGCAAGAAACATTTAAGGGAAGTTTGAGCAATCTGGTAAACAACATTAGAAGAACATCCATCGTGATGATTATTCTTTTAGCGTACTTATATTACAAAACCATTGCCGAACATTATTCCTTAGTTTCCATCGGAATGGTTTCATTTACTGCCGTAGCACAGTTCACGCCCGCAATTATTGGGGGAATTTTTTGGAAAACGGGCAACAGAAAAGGAGCATTAACGGGTTTGATGGTAGGTTCACTGATTTGGTTTTATACATTGGTGCTACCGTCGTTGGTTGGGGCGGGCTATTTCCCCCAGTCAATTGTGGATAATGGCTTGTGGGGAATTGAGATTTTAAAGCCTTTTTCTCTTTTTGGATTGAAAGGAATGGATAATATTTCTCATGGGTTATTCTGGAGTTTGTTGTTCAACTTAGGGTGTTATTTATATTTTTCATTAACCCGAAAGGCTTCCTCCATCGAACATAATCAGGCAGTTATTTTTGTTGATATTTTTGAATATTCTGGTCAAATCGAAAACTCTTCAATTTGGCGTGGAACGGCGTATGTACCTGATATTCAGTTGCTTTTAAGTAATTTTTTCGGAGAAAGACGTTCAGAAAAAGTCTTGAGATTATTTGCTCAAAAAAATAAAATCAACCTCAATAGCGATAAAGCCGACCCTCGATTAGTCACCTATACCGAAAAATTGCTGGCAGGAGTTGTGGGAACGGCATCGGCTCGCATTATGATTTCTTCTATCTCGAAAGAAGAAAAAATTTCTACCGAAGAAGTAATTAGTATTCTAAAATCATCGCAAGAATTATTATCCGCCAACAAGAGCTTACGGAAAAAATCATTTGAATTAGAAAAGGCAACCTCTGAGTTAAAAGATGCCAACGAAATTTTACAACGTACTGATAAATTAAAAGACGATTTTTTAACCACCGTGGCGCATGAAATCCGTACGCCACTCACTTCCATTAGGGCTTTGTCCGAAATTGTGTTTGATAATCCCGATATGGAAATTGAAGAAAGAGAGCATTTTTTGGGAACCGTCGTAAAAGAATCTGACCGATTGAGCAGATTGATTAATCAGGTGTTGGATTTAGAAAAATATGAATCAGGAAAACAAAAACTGAATATCGAGGAAGTTGATATTCAAGAAATCATAAAAGATTCGGTCAATACTTTATACCAACAAGCCAAAGAAAAAAGCATCAAAATTGTATTCATGCCCGACCGTTTTGCGCCAAGATTTGAGGCTGATAAAGACAAATTAATTCAAGTGGTGGTAAATCTTTTATCCAATGCCATCAAATTTTGCCAACCCGAAATAGGAGAAATTACCATCGCTACGCATTATGTAGAAGGATGTATTTATACAAGCATACAAGATAATGGCGTAGGAATTGATAAGAAATTTCAACGATTAATTTTCGATAAATTTTTCCAAGCTGAAGACCAAACCGTGAAAAAACCAAGAGGAAGCGGTTTAGGACTGGCAATTTCTAAGAAAATAATCGAACTTCACAACGGACAAATTTGGCTGGAAAGCATGGTTGGAAGAGGTTCTAAATTTACATTTATGATTTCAGTGGTGTGATTTCGGTGAACGGCAAACGGTTCACGGTGAACGGGAAAAAGACTATGCGTTTAGTGTACCTTTTGCCGTGAACCGTTCACCCTTTACCGCTCACCGTTTACCAATAAAAAATATGAAAGAATTAATAAAAGTTTTAATCGTAGATGACGAGCCGAGTATCTTGATGTCCTTAGAATTTCTGATGAAAAAAGAAGGCTATCAAGTATTTATTGCCCGTGACGGCTCTGAGGCCATGGATATAATCGAAAAAGAAGTACCTTCCATCATTCTTCTGGACATTATGATGCCCAATGTTGATGGCTATGAAGTATGTCATTCGGTCAAAAATAGCCTTCGTTTTGAACATATCAAAGTCATTTTTATAAGTGCCAAAAATAAGGAAGTTGACATGGAGAAAGGCTATGCGGTTGGGGCAGATTTATACGTAACGAAGCCCTTTTCAACCAGAACATTAGTGGCAAAAGTGAATGCTTTGGCAATCAATGTAGTGACAGGAAGTACAAAAATGGAATGATGATTTTATGGCTTACAAGATAACAAAACAAAATGAAATATCAAGAAAAGTATAACCACAGTATCACCAATAAAGAGCAGTTTTGGGCGGAACAAGCCGATAAAATTACTTGGTTTAAAAAGCCAAAAACCATTCTTTCACAAGATGAACATGGCTTTCATCGTTGGTTTGCAGGCGGCAAACTCAATACCGCCTATTTAGCCCTCGATTATCACGTAGAAAATGGTCGTGGAGAACAAAATGCTTTAATTTATGATTCACCCGCAACTAAGGCTGTTAAAAAATACACGTTTAGAGAACTCCGTGACGAAGTAGCAAAATTGGCGGGAGGACTGAAAAGTTTGGGCGTTAAAAAAGGCGATACCGTCGTAATTTATATGCCAATGGTTCCCGAAGCGGCAATGGCAATGTTGGCATGTGCCAGATTAGGAGCCATTCATTCGGTGGTTTTTGGTGGTTTTGCGCCCAGTGAATTAGCCATCAGGATTGACGATGCCAAGCCCAAAGTGATTATTTCGGCTTCATGCGGGATTGAGTTTGACAAGATTATTCCCTACAAACCACTTTTGGATGATGCCATCGAGAAGGCAGAATTTAAGCCCAAACATACCGTAATTTTACAACGTCCACAAGCAAGAGCAATGATGATTGAAGGACGTGATATTGATTTTATTGAACTTCAAACTCATGCAGAACCCGCTGATTGTGTTGAAGTTGATGCCACAGACCCGCTTTATATTCTCTATACTTCTGGTACAACGGGCAAACCCAAAGGAATTGTTCGAGATAATGGTGGGCACGCCGTGGCGATGCACTATTCAATGGAAGATATCTATAATGTGAAACCTGGGGATGTATTTTGGGCGGCCTCGGATGTAGGTTGGGTGGTTGGACATTCTTACATTATTTATGCCCCTTTGATTTATGGTTGTACCACAATTTTCTTTGAAGGAAAACCCATCCGAACGCCCGACGCAGGTACATTTTGGCGAGTAATTGAAGAGCATAAAGTCAATTGTTTTTTCACCGCTCCAACCGCTTTTAGAGCTATCCGAAAAGAAGACCCCGAGGCCGAATTAATGAAAAAATATGACCTCAGTTCGTTGAAAAGCATTTTTGTAGCTGGCGAACGTTGCGACCCGCCTACTTTGGAATGGTTGCAGCATATTTCAAAATTGCCCGTGATTGACCATTGGTGGCAAACAGAATCGGGTTGGGGAATGGTGTCAAATATGATGGGCGTTGAGGAATTTCCTGTAAAAATGGGTTCGGCAACCAAGCCTGTTTGTGGTTTTGAATTAAAGATTTTGAACGAAGCGGGCGAAGAAGTGAAAGCCAACGAAGAAGGTTTTATTTGCGTAAAATTACCGATGGCACCGGGTAGTTTACCAACACTTTGGAACGATAATGAACGATTTAAAGAGTCATACTTGAATACTTTTGAAGGTTACTACCTCACGGGCGATGGTGGATATATAGATGAAGAAGGTTATGTATATGTGATGGGGCGAGTAGATGACGTAATTAATGTGGCAGGGCATCGACTTTCAACGGGTTTGATGGAAGAAATTATTGCCTCACATCCAGCCGTAGCGGAGTGTGCAGTCGTGGGTATTGCGGATGAATTGCGTGGACAAAGACCCGTTGGTTTTGTGATATTAAAAGACGGTCAGACGATTGATGAAGCAAGCCTTGAAAATGAAACAATTTCACTCATACGTGATAAAATAGGCGCTGTTGCCTTCTATCGAAATACTGTTTTAGTAAAACGTTTACCCAAAACTCGTTCTGGAAAAATCCTAAGAAAAGTAATTAGGCAGTTGGCAGATGGTGAAAAATTTACTGTTCCATCCACGATTGACGATCCTTTAATTTTGGAAGAAATTAAGCAATATTTACGAATAAGAAAGATTGGAAATATTGTTTGAATAAACGATAGTAATTTAGCATGAAAGGCTATAGTATTTTAGCGGAATACTTTCAAGTAAGGATAGATTGGACTTTTTTGTTTGTAATTTTACAAGAGAAATTTGAAAGATATTGAGATTTAGGTGTTTAGAGATTTGAAATAACAATTTCAGAAAACCACGTTCGACATTCTTCTAAATTTGATTGTCCAGAAGTCTGATAATTCGTTGTTTTGTTAAATATTGTATCATGCTAAGGCCCTAAAAGTATCTCCGAAACGTTCAAAATTTTTGCTGATAAGCATTTCAAATTCTTCATCAGTAGTTTGATTTTGCTCTTCTCTACTCTGAATCTTATTGAGATTTTTTAGAAAAGAGTTAAGAAATTCTAATTCTTTATCAGAGAAATGATTTTGGTTGTTAATAAAGATTGAGATAAGAGCCTTTTCAAGAATTAATGATTCTTCATTAATCGATTCAAGAAGAGCTTCTTTAACCATACTTTTATTTATTATCGCTGTCATACTATTAATTATTTTATACAAAACGTTTTATTACATTTATTTTGTTCAATTTAAAAAATTAATGTCAAATAAAAAATTTTCATTAACATTACAATTTGCTTTGCCTTTAGGTAAATAAACAGATAATCAAAACCAACAGTACCATAAAAATGATCTCACAAATAACCTCAATCGAGCAATACCAAGAAGTTTATAATCAATCAGTTACTGACCCCGAAGGATTTTGGGCGGAAGTGGCGCAGAATTTTCAATGGCGTAAACCTTGGAAAAAAACCTTAGAATGGGACTTCGCTACGGCAAATACGAAATGGTTTGTCGGTGGTAAAATGAATATTACCGAAAATGCGCTCGACCGTCACCTCGCAACTCGAGGCGACCAAGCCGCTATTATTTGGGAATCTAACGACCCAGAAGAAGAATCTATTACTTTGACATACAAGATATTACATCAAAAAGTGTGTCAATTTGCCAACGTCTTGAAAAAGCACGGAGCCAAAAAAGGCGATAGAATTTGTATCTATATGCCGATGATTCCTGAGTTGGCAATTGCCGTGTTGGCTTGTGCCAGAATCGGGGCAATTCACTCGGTGGTTTTTGGTGGTTTCTCAGCTCAATCCATTGCCGACCGTATCAACGATGCGCAATGTAATATCGTCATTACGTCCGATGGTTCTTTCAGAGGAAACAAAGAAATAGCCTTAAAATCAACCGTTGATGATGCTTTGGTGCAATGTCCATCGGTTCAAAAAGTGATTGTCTCTACCCGTACCCGCACGCCAGTTTCTATGTTGAAAGGACGTGATGTGTGGTGGGAAAATGAAGTAAAAACGGTATCATCCGACTGTCCAGCCGAAGAAATGGATGCGGAAGATATGCTTTTTATTCTTTATACTTCTGGTTCAACGGGCAAGCCCAAAGGTGTGGTGCATACTTGCGGTGGCTACATGGTTTATGCCACTTATACTTTTGCCAATGTGTTCCAATATCAACCTGGTCAAGTGCATTTTTGTACGGCGGATATTGGTTGGATAACGGGACATTCATACATCGTTTATGGACCACTTTGTCAGGGGGCAACTACCTTGATATTTGAAGGAATTCCAACTTATCCAGACGCTGGACGTTTCTGGGATGTCATTGATAAACACAAAGTTGATATACTTTATACTGCCCCAACTGCCATTCGTTCTTTGATGAGTTTTGGTAATCAATTCGTTGATAATAAAGACCTTAGCTCTTTGAAAACCTTAGGTTCGGTTGGTGAACCTATTAACGAAGAAGCATGGCATTGGTACGATGAACATATCGGGAAAGGTAAATGTCCGATTGTGGATACATGGTGGCAAACCGAAACGGGCGGTATTATGATTTCGCCAATTGCGGGTGTTACCAAGACCAAACCAGCTTACGCAACCTTGCCATTGCCAGGAGTTCAACCGATTTTGGTGGATGAAGCTGGCAATGAGATTTTGGGCAATGGTGTCTCGGGAAATCTTTGTATTAAATTCCCGTGGCCCGGCATTATTCGTACTACTTACGGCGACCACGAACGTTGTATTCAAACCTATTTTTCAACCTATAAAAACCTGTATTTCACGGGTGACGGTTGTATGCGTGATGAAGATGGTTATTACAGAATTACGGGTAGAGTTGATGATGTCATGAACGTTTCAGGGCATAGAATTGGAACCGCTGAGGTTGAAAATGCCATTAATATGCACTTGGGCGTAATTGAATCCGCTGTGGTGGGTTATCCGCATGACATCAAAGGGCAAGGAATTTATGCTTACGTGATTTGTGATTCGCAAATGGAAGACAAAGATTTGATTCGTAAGGATATCCTTGCAACCGTAACTCGTTTGATTGGACCCATTGCAAAACCTGATAAAATTCAGTTTGTGAGTGGTTTACCAAAAACCCGTTCTGGCAAAATTATGCGTAGAATTTTAAGAAAAGTTGCCGAGGGCGAAACCTCAAATATTGGTGATACCTCAACTTTGCTCGACTCGAATGTGGTGGAGGAAATTATTGGTGGGGCTTTGTAGGATTTGATGGTACTCAGATAAGGAGGATGCTTCGCAACGCAGATTTACGCAGATTTTTATGCTGTTTGAATCTGCGTTTTTTTGTGGCGTAAAATTCAATTTAATGTTAAGCTATTTTTCTTTACATTTACGTCAACAACATAATCATCCTAAAACAATGACAACTTTCACTACTTCCTTAGATAAATTCAATAAAATTACGACCATTTTTGTGTCTACTATTTTACTGATGGTATTAATGCTGGTCTTTTTCTTAACACCTGCCGATGGACAAGATGTTGCCAAATCTGTCTCTATAATCCCAATAATTGCTTTTATCGCTGTTTATCTTTTACGTCCCAATAATTATTCCGTTTCTGCAGATAAATTATTGATTCACCGCATGATAAACAATATTGAAATTGATAGGAATAATATCCAATCCGTACAAGAAATTGATGAATCAAAAGTGAAAAATAGCCTTCGGACATTCGGTGTGGGCAGTTTCTTTGGGAGTTTTGGTAAATTTTGGAACGCTACTTTAGGCAACATGACCTGGTATGTAACTCGTAAAAACAACTTTGTTTTAGTGGAAACAAAAGACCAAAGAAAGATTATTCTCACGCCCGATAAACCCGAAGAATTTGTGGAGAGTTTTCAATGAAAATCACTTTGAACATCTACCCTTTATCAGTAGTTTTGTAGGAAATCATCAACTAAAAAAATGACCTATCAAAATTCCCTCCAATACGCCCAACAACTCGACCAAGAAGACCCATTAAAGGAATTCAAAAATCTCTTTCATCTACCCGTACACGAGGAGAAACAACAAATTTATTTGTGTGGAAATTCTCTTGGCTTACAACCTAAATCCGTTCGGCAATACCTTGACAATGAGTTAGATAAATGGCAGAATTTAGGCGTGGAAGGTTGGTTTGAAGGCGAAGATAATTGGATAAATTACCTCCAACATCTCAAAGAACCGTTGGCAAAAATAGTAGGAGGCAAGCCTTCGGAAGTTACGGTGATGAATAATCTGACCGTTAATTTGCATTTGATGATGGTTTCGTTTTACCAACCTACGCCCCAACGCTACAAGATTTTGACCGAAGGCGGCGCATTCCCATCCGACCAATACGCCCTTGAAACGCACTTGAAATTCAGAGGAATTAATCCTGATGATGCCTTGATTGAAGTCTTCCCGAGAGACGGTGAGTTTACCCTTAGAACGGAAGATATTTTACAGAAAATTGAGGAAAACAAAGATACGCTCGCACTGGTGATGATGGGCGGAATTAATTACTACTCTGGTCAAGTTTTTGACATGAAAACGATTACCCAAAAAGCCCAATCCGTTGGGGCAAAAGTTGGCTTTGATTTGGCTCATTGTGTGGGAAATATTGCTTTAGATCTGCACGATTGGAACGTTGATTTTGCCGTCTGGTGTTCCTATAAATATTTAAATTCTGGCATGGGTGGCGTTTCGGGTATTTTTGTTCATGAAAGACATCATCAGTCTGATTTACAACGACTTGCGGGTTGGTGGGGTTATGAACAAACAACTCGTTTTAAGATGCAAAAAGGCTTCGTACCCATGCAAGGGGCGGACGGTTGGCAACTCAGTACGCCCACGATTTTGGCGATGGCGTGTCATCGGGTAGCGTTGGAGATTACGGACAAAGCGGGTATTGAAAATCTCAGAAAAAAGAGCATAAAATTGACTAAATATTTGCGGTTTATTTTCGAAGAATTTAATCAAAAAAATGGTAATATCTTGAACATTATTACTCCTAATAATTCCGAAGAATCAGGTTGCCAATTATCCATTTTAGTGGAAAAAAATGGGAAAGAATTATTCGATAAACTCATCAAAAACCGCATCATTGGCGACTGGCGAGAGCCTAACGTTATTCGACTTTCTCCCGTGCCTTTGTATAATACTTTTGAGGATATTTTTTTGGTTGGCGAGGCATTTTATTGGAATTGAATATTTTTAATCTTCAAGTACTTAATATTCAAGTGTCTGACTATTAAGTACTTGAAGATTGATAATAGAAGATTGTTTTAAATGCTTTCTTTCTCTTCTCTTGGCCCTCTCATGTGAATCACCAATCCATTCAAGAAATTACGCAAAATTTGGTCACCGCATTTTTTAAAATTGGGATGGTCTTCGGCTCTAAAAATATCGCCTAATTCACCTTTGGTAACCGTGAATCCTACCAGTTTTGTTATTTCAATAATATCATCATTGCGAAGACTTAAAGCTACTCTGAGTTTTTTGAAAATATCGTTATTTGACATATTTTTTTGATTTTGAAAACAATGGGAATTGGACTAAACTTTCTTCAAAAACTCTGTTTTCAAAACCATTACAGTCTTTTCAACTTTGCCTTCCACTTCGCCTTCATCGTCGGTTAAGCGAATGTTTTTTACAACCGTGCCTCTTTTAATCACTGATGAAGAACCTCTCACTTTCAAGTCTTTGATTAAGGTAACTGAATCGCCTTCGCTCAGTATATTTCCGTTGCTATCTTTAATATCCATACTATTATTTTTGATTTATCCTGCAAAATTACGGTTGTTCATGGAGAATACATACAAAAAGCCAAGAATTGACTTGGCTTTTTGTATGTATTCGTCTTAAATTAACTACCCTATTTGATGTTTTTCCCTTTCACGTATTTTTCTAACCACGCATTTTGTTCCCAAAGCATGTGCAAAATATTTTCTTTGGCAGCATATCCATGACTCTCGTAAGGCAATTGTACAAATCGAACCGTACCACCGTGTCCTTTAATGGCATTGTATAAACGCTCACTTTGAATTGGGAAAGTGCCCGGATTATTATCCGCTTCACCATGAATCATCAACAAAGGCGTTTTGATTTGATTGGCATAACTAAAAGGACTCATTTTGAAATATAAGTCGGGTACTTGCCAATAAGTACGCTCTTCGTTTTGAAATCCAAAAGGAGTCAAAGAACGGTTATACGCACCACTACGGGCAATTCCAGCCTTAAATAACTTGCAATGTGCCAAAAGGTTAGCCGTCATAAAAGCCCCGTAACTATGTCCGCCAACGGCAACTCTGGTACTATCTCCAACGCCCAAATCAGCAATTTTTTTGATAGCAGCTTCCGCATTCCAAACCAATTGTTCGATGAAATTATCATTTGGTTGTTTATCACCTTCGCCCACAATCGGGAATTCTGTGTTATCCATTACGGCATATCCTTGCGTTGCCCAGAAAATTGGCGAACCCCAACTTACCCGCACAAAAGTATATTTACTGCCTCTGATTTGAGCAGCATCATTACTACTTTTAAATTCACGTGGATACGCCCACATAATCACGGGTAAAACGCCATCTTTTTCTTTCGAATATCCTTTCGGCAAATATAAATCAGCGGCTAAATCAACGCCATCTTTACGTTTGTAGGTAATTTTTTCTTTTGTAATTCCTCTCAACTCAGGTTGTGGGTCGGGAAAATTCGTTAATTGTTTTGCTGTATTTCCTCCATTGTATAAATAATAATTAGGTGCTTCATTTTGCCCTTGACGGCTGGTTACAAAACTCAATTTATCAAAGTCCAAAATACTCGTAACCACTTCATAATAAGGTTCTTGACATCTCCAAAGCGTTTTGGTTTCTTTAGTATCTAAATTAAAAGAATTCAAAAATGGCAAATCTCCTTTGGGTGAAGAACCCGCTCCACGCATCAAAACTGTACGGTTTGCCAATACTTTTATACTATTTTTTCCATATTTGTTGGCAGTGCTGATAGGAATTCCTGGGTCATTATAAGCATCGTCTGTACTACGGTCAATCAGGTTTTTAACTTCCTTTTTAGCCATATCAAACTTGCTCAATTTTTGCTGATGTTTTACCCTCGAATATTCAGAAAAAAGTAATTCATTTTCAGTTAGAGACGAGATATTTCCCATTCTCATGGGTGTTTTCATGAGTTCCGTTGGCGTGGCTGTGAACGGTGCCGCTTGCATATACGCAACGTCATGAAATTCAACTTTCTTTTTAATTAATCCACTATCCAAAGGTTCAATCCAAGTAACGGTATTTGGCAAAGTATTCACCCAAGAATGCCCTCTCGGTGCGTTCAAAATATTATCATAACCTGATGGAGCAAGTTCTCTACTGGGTAATTTAGCAATTTCTTTTACGAATTTTCCGTCCAAATCCGTGATGATTACGGTTGAATTAAAGCCATTTACTGGTACTAAATAACTGAAAGGTTTGTCAATTCTTTCTACCAAAAAGTATTTTTTATCGGGCGAAATATCGGCTGAACTATAAATCTGTGGGGTGCCAATTTTTGTCTCAATGCCATTCGTGTTTTTCACTAATTGAGAAGTGGTATAAAACTCAAAAAGCTGCTCATCGTAAGGCGATTTAATCAAATCTTGGTAGGTGGCACTGGCAGCAACCTTCCCCATATTTTGTTGCACCGTTGGTCCTTTGGGAGCCAACGTTCTTTTAGGAGCATTATTGGCAGAATTCACCGTGGCATGATACAAAACGCTATTATTATCCAACCAAGACAACTCGTTGATGACAATATTCAAAGGCGTTTTATTGGTTTTTGTGGCTTTTTTTGTCTTTAAATCAATTACGTACAAATCAATACTATCCGCATTGGTTTGCGTAAAAGCAATTTTATCATCGTTTGGACTCCATTGAAAATTACCCGCTTTTAAATTTGTTGGTAAACCCAAAATTGGAAAATCTTGACCAGTTTTGATTTCTTTTACGGATAAACCAATCGCATTAGTCGTGCGACTTGGCGAGAAATTATTGGGATTAATTCGCAATCCCGCAATCCGTAATTCTGGTTGAGCCAATTCCTCGACTGTTGGCATGGCACTGCGTTCAGTAATTAACATCCAATCACCTTTATCGTTAATACTAACGCCTGGTGAAGGTTTTGCCATGGCTAAATTCAGAATGGCGGCTGGAGGAGTTTTGTATTCAATTGCATCTTGTGCGTTGATTTGAAAACAAAAAAGTGAGGCAATAAAAAGGAAAGTATGTTTCATGTTTTGTATGTTTGATGAATAGCTACAAAAATACAGGTATTTATAAATTTTCCTTCTTTCTGGAGAAATTTATTGTTTCAAAATCAATCCAGTGATGCGATTCAAAAATGAATTGAATCTTATTTCTTTTTATACGTTTCCTCATAAACATTTATCCAATCTTGCACGCTCATTTTATTGGCCAATTGCCCAATTAATTCGTAAGGAATCTGGTCAATTTTCTTCAAGCGAATACACCCTACACCCATATCTAAT
>NZ_CBABQS010000103.1:0-12739 GCF_964672035.1 Arcicella sp. | reverse complement strand
GTTTCGGATAAGGTAGACGGAGCAATTTCGTTCGTAGTAAAAGCTGATGAATTCTTTATTACGCTCGAAGGAGAATTGGATGTTGAGGCAGAATTGGAAGCCGCTCAAAAGGATTTGGAATATAATTTAGGTTTCAAAAAAGCAACCGAAGCCAAATTGGCCAACGAGCGTTTTGTAGCAAATGCCAAACCAGAATTAGTAGAAAGAGAACGCCAAAAATTAGCCGATGCTAAAAATAAAATTTGGGTTTCAAGTTTTATTCTTGGCTCAGAAAACTTGAAAATTGGTAATTTAGGAAAAGCGGAGTCTCATTTTAGAGATTTTTTGTCCTATGAAATAGGAAGTGATTTTAGAACATTTTTATATCTTGGAGTAATTCTTATTGAGGCAAATAAGCAGCAAGAAGGAAGAGAAATGTTACTAAAAGCATTGGATGAACAGCCTTCAAGAAAAGATGATCATATAGGTCTTATTTTAAAAAATGCAAGTGACAAGAATATTAATTATGTTCGTAGTGTATTTCCAAATTACGGTGTATCACCATTTTAGGTTAAAAAAAGCCCCGAAAATTGTTTTTTAGTGGCTTTTATGTTTTATAAATCGTCAATTTCTTTTTCTGATAGACCAATTTATTCTGAAATAATATTTTTGGTTTTGTAAATCAAGAGATGGAGCTTTTTGAAAAAGGAAAAAATTACGATACATTCATTATTTCACTCAAATCAATAGAAAAATGAAAACGAAAGAAAATATCAAAACATACAAGACAGCCGAAGAAGCATTTGAAGCAAAACATGATTTGGCAAGAGAGTTTCTTAAAAAAGTAGATATACAAAAAATGGATGCTCTTATTAAAAAGCATCAAATTGTAAAAGTTTAAGCAAAGCCCCTAAAATTAATTTTTTAGGGGCTTTGCTTAAAATATAAACCATAATACACTACCTAAAACCGTCTCAAAGCCATCTCCGAAACTGTCTGACCAATTGATAATGAGGATGTTGCGGCTGGTGATGGAGCATTTAAAATATTGATTACCTTTTCGTCTTCGATGATGGCAAAATCGTCTAAAAGTCCTCCTGTACGGTCGCAGGCTTGGGCTCTTACACCCGCACCGCCTTCGATGAGATCAGATTCTTGAATGTCTGGAATTAATTCTTGAAGAGCTTTCGTAAAGGCTGTTTTCGAGAAACTTCGGTACATTTCGCCCAATCCCATTTCCCAATATTTTGTGGCTACTTTCTGGAATCCTCCCCACGTAAGCGTTTCCCACAATTCTTTGGCGTTGATGTCCATTTTTTTGTACCCTTCTTTTCTAAATGCCAACACTGCGTTGGGGCCCGCTTCCACGCCACCTTTCATCATACGAGTAAAATGCACGCCCAAAAATGGAAAATTAGGGTCTGGAACGGGATAAATAAGGTTTTTCACTAAATAATGTTTCTCAGGACGAATCTTAAAATATTCTCCACGGAAAGGAACAATTCGCACATCAATCGGTGTATCCTGCGACATTTGAGCCACTTTATCCGAATATAACCCCGCACAATTTATCACCAATTTAGTTTCGTAAGTATTGCGTTCGGTTTTCACAATTGATAACGAATGCCCCTTCGTTATACCCGTCACTTTTTCATTAAATTGCAGGTCAACGCCTAAATTTCGCAGTTTTTCTGCCATTTTTTGACTTACCACTTTATAATCCACAATACCCGTTTGCGGTACCCATAATCCTTCCAAACAACTTACATAAGGCTCATATTCCTTCACCTCCGAAGCCGATATTTTACGGACTCCTTCCAAGCCATTTTGTTGTCCACGCACATAGAGACTATCCAATTGTTGTAATTGATCTTGTTTTGTTGCCACCACAACTTTTCCCGTTATTTCGTAAGGAATATTTTCTTGGTTGCAAAATTCAATGAGCTGATGATAGCCTTTTATGCAGTTAGTTGCTTTCAACGAACCTGGCTTATAATACAGTCCCGAGTGAATAACCCCTGAGTTATTGCCCGTTTGGTGCATGGCCACTTCACGTTCTTTTTCGAGTACCAAAATCTTCATTTCGGGACGTTGTTCCTTGATTCTGAGGGCAGTAGCCAATCCCACAATTCCTCCACCGATGACGATAATATCGTGTTGCATATTTCTATTTTATGGTTAAATTCCATGGCAAAGATAAGCAAAAAGCCCTGTAAGATGTTTGAAATCTTACCGGGCTTTTTGTATTATCTAAAATATTTTTAAAAATCTGGCACCCTAATTGGCCACCAATTTCATCGTGTATTTTACTTTTTTAGAAGTTTCTACGATAATTCCACCGAAGGCGGCAACGGCAATGATGGATTGTTTATCCGCTGATTCCTTCGCCAAATTTGCCATCACAACTGTAAATGAAATTTCCATTTTTTGGGCGCTTAAATTATCAATGTCAAACAGAATAACCGAAGGCAGATTAGTTAGTTCAAGTTGAGTTTCGTTAGAAAAAAATTTCCATGTTCCTTTCACAATTTTCTTTTTACTATCTGTATAAGTCTCTAAATCTCCATTATTACTGAATAAAAAATAATCATTTGGAGCAGTTAAAAAAGTTACTTTCGTATTGGGCGTTTTATTGTTTCCATACACAACAATCTTTTTTCCATCAACATCAAAACTAATTTCTTCATATACCCACTTGCGTACAAGTAACTCAGTTTTAGAAACCGTTGGCGTACCTGCTAATTGATTACTGACGGGGTTAATTCTTTCATCACAACTTTGTAAAAAAATAGCCCATAATAGTAGGCTAATTAGTGGTAATAGTTTATTCATTTTATTTAATTTTATAGCTACAAATATAACACTCAGAATCAAATTGGTACAAAAGAAAACACAACCGTATATTCTGTACTGGTGTCTGGTAAACCCAAACTTTTCAGCTTAGCCAACCAATCGGTATTATTCGTAACACTTTCTTTTTTAGTGGTAATAGAAATTTCCAATTTAGTTTTACTAATTATTACCACATCAAAAACAGCCCCTCCGCCATTTGGATCGGTAATTGTCAATAATTTTTCATCCGTTGAAAGTTTCCATTTGCCTTTACTGATACTTCCCTTAAATTCCGTTTCTTGGGAGCCATCGCTTTTATAAGTCACTTTGGTCATGCCAAAATCAGAAGTTAATCCAATTGAATTGGGTCTCGAAAATTGCGCAATCGTTTTTCCACCACCTCTAATTAATACTTCATTATATTGCCAAGAACGAGCCGTTAAAATTTCGGTTGTGGTTGAAGTTGTGGGCGGTGGTGTTACGATTATCTCGACTGGAGTCGTTTGTGGAGTAATTCTTTCATCGCAACTTTGTAAAAAAGTGGCAATGATTATCAGGGTCAAAATCAAGGACTGTTTCATTGGATTAGTTTCTTAAAATCGTCAAGATATTTACTTTATAAAGAAAAAATTTAGTAATTTGTTTCTCAAAGTTACTCATACTTAAACCTTTACCTTAACATTTAAACGAAGAATACATCTTTAGGTATATGTTTTCCGTTAGAATTAAAAAATAATGATCAAAAATCAGTCCCAAATTATGAAAAATTCATTCTTGTACTTTTTTTTTATGCTTATTATCAGTAACCTACCAATTATTGCCCAAAATAAGCCACAAGAACCCATTAAAAAATATAAACTTCAACTCCGAGCGTACGACTATGAAAGTCGAGATGATTTGGAAGGTGCATACATCAAATTATACAATCTTACGAAGAAAAAATTAGCGGATTCTGCCATCGTAATCAATGGATTTGCCACTTTTATACTCGATAAAGGTAATGATTATGACCTCATCGGACAAAGATCCCGTTATATGACTCGCCGTGCAAATTTCAACGCCGCTTGTTATTTACAAGACCCCAAGAAAGTTTTTTGCGTATCGGGAATTGATATTGAAAATGTGACAAAACAAGCGGACGGTACTGATTTTGTGGAGGGAGCAATTGCCATGAAAAAAATCAAATTGAATGATTCTTTCAAAATTGAAAATATCCGTTACGACCTCAATAAGTGGGCAATTCGTGCTGATGGAGCCAAAGAATTGGATAATTTAGTACAGATTCTGAGAGATAATCCTGGGATTGTGGTAGAATTGGGTTCGCATACCGACTCCCGTGCCAGCGATGATTATAACTTGAATTTATCCCAAAAACGGGCGGACTCAGCGGTTGAATATATCATCAAAAAAGGAAAAATCCCCTCGAATAGAATTTCAGCAAAAGGATACGGTGAATCAAAATTATTGAATAAATGTGATGACGGCGTGGCTTGTTCAGAAATAGAACACGCCATGAATCGCAGAACTGAAATCAGAATTACGGGATATTTAATTGATGGAATTCCAGTTGATTTGAAGGGAGGCACGGCGGTTTCAGGAGATAGAAATTAGCATAAATCCATAAAAAAGTGCAAATATTAGCGGACATTTGCACTCGACAAACTTAGCGGTATCTGTACGGAAAATCAGTAAATGGTTAGTTTACCTTTAAAGTAATAGTGGTTATATACCCCAAAAAATAATGATTTTGTTTTGCGTGCAATGACAAATGCCAAGAAATAAGTATAAATACTTGACTATCAATGTTTTTTAATTTTACTTAATGTTTCAGGACACATTCATAAATAGTTGGCTATAATATATTGAGGAACTCTTTGAATCATCTCTGGACGAGTTTGGGTAGGTTGCTCGTAGCATTCTTGAGCGGTTAATGCAATTAATGAATAAATACGACTTTACTTCCTGCCATATACCTCACCAATCAATCCCATTTGGGCGAAATATCGCATATCTGTTGTAAGTCTTGATATGAAAGCATCAACAATTTTGATTTTTCAAGAGCCTCGACATATTCAATGCTGGGCTTTTGGGTAGTAAAACTGGGTATTGAGCTGATAAATATGTTCTCACAGCCCAAAAAGCGGGTACTTTCTTTCCCGTCCACCAAATTATAAACCCTAAAAAAAACCATTCACGACAAAACCAACTTCAGTAGCAATATCGCCTGGTACGTATAAATGTTCTCCTTTTTTAAGTATTCGAGGGTGAAAAAACGGCCATACTTCATCTAACTTTTCATCCGAAAAATTAACAAAAAAAAACTTTGTAGTTGAGAATTCATAATCGGTGGCTTTTTCGTAGGCTATTATCAAAAATTATTAATGAAGGCACAGACCATATTGATACCTGTCAATATTACCTATATTAATTATTACGATAAATAATACTTAGAATATTTAGCAACGATTAAAGAAAGACCTTAAAATCATCCAAAAATAAGCGTGCATGAAACTACCATAAAATATTCTTTTCGTAAAAAATCTGTAACTTTGTATAGAAAAACCGCTACTCTTTACGTTCATACAATACAACGTCCTACTTTATTTCGGGTATGAAAAAATACTATTATCAACGATTATTTTGTTTAACTTTTTTACTGATTAATTTTCAAGTCCAAGCTGAAAATACACTTGGTGGAACGCTTGATTTCACGCACAAAGGAGGTAATAATTTTAATGTAAAAGCCACTATCTACGTTGATAAATCAGTCAATGGAACTTCTCCCAACCTTTATCAAGGATTTATTTTAGCAAGAATTTTTTCAAAAGGCGCTACGGCAGCGGGTGATTTATTGGTGGAAACCATTAAATTAAATCTACTTCCGAAAGAAGATAATTTTCCTTATGACAACCAAGAATGTGCCGCTTCTTTCTCTATTTCAACGACTAAAATTGTTTATTCAAGCGACATTACCCTTGATAAATCAAAATACAATAATGCCAATGGTTATTACTTAGCCTGCGTGGATGGAAACAGAAATATAACAACCAATGCCAATACACCTTCTATTGGCATGACGCTATACTTAGAATTCCCAGCTTTGAATGTTACTGATAACTCGAGTCCCGTTTTTAACCTAAAAAAAGGAACGGTGGCTTGCTTGAATCAAAATTTTACGATTGATTTAAGTGCCAGCGACGCAGATGCCGGAGATACTCGAACCTACAGTTTTGTCAATCCTTATTCTGGTGGTGGTGCTTTTAGCGTGATTGGTAAGCAAACCTACGATATTCCTCCTCGAAATCCGTACGCAAATTCTTACATATTAGTCCCATTTCTGGCTGGATTTTCAGCCACGAGTCCTATCCCAGGAACAGGTATAAGTCTTAGTCCAAGTACGGGTATTTTGACAGGTACTCCCACCCAAATCGGAAAATATTTAGTTTGTGTAGAATGTCGGGAATTTAGAGGTGGCGTACAAATTGGATTAAATCGTCAAGATTTTGAGATCATTGTGGATGATTGTACCAACCCCAAACCTAAAATTTTCCTATCGGGCAATGACCCTACTATTCATAAAATTTCAGCCGTTATTTGTGAAGGTTCATTCAGAATTTTGGAGACGGTTAATAATGCCAATTTTACGTATGTTTGGAAAAAAAATGGCTTCGTGGTAACGGGTGCTACAAAATATCAACTTAAAGTACTTTACAAAGATTACGGGAAATATACCGTAACGGTTACTCGTACGGGTTCGTGTCCGGGAGTGGAAACTTCATTAGAAACAGAATTAAACCCGCAACCTGGTGAAAATGTAAACTTAACGGTGGCAGACAGCACAGTTTGTAGTGATGCTGTACCAGTTATTTTAGAAATCGAACAAAACTCAACGGGAACAGCTCGCAATAGTTTCAAGAAAGAATGGTATAATAATGATGTGTTGATTACGAATGAATTTCGACCAACTTATGTTACTTCGATTTCAGGAAAATATAAAGTAATAGTCACTGATTTTACCACGGGAAGTAGCAAATGTACTTATGAAGCCTTCAAAGAAATTATTGTTACACCCATTCCAAACCCAACGATTACAAACTTAACGGGTAAAACGGCGGTTTGTCAGGGGGAAATAATCAAACTAAAAGTTGTACCTGTTGAAATGGGCGTTAGATATCGTTGGATAAAAAACAGTGTGGACATTGCCACAACGCCTGATTTAGACGTTAATTCATCGGGAACGTATGGACTAAGAGCAGATATTGGCGACTGTTTTAATTTTGCACCAACAACAGTAACAATTGCGGTGAATCCATACCCAACGGTTATTTTTGACGACATCAAAGCCGTTTGTAATGCAAAATCAGGAAAGGTTGATTTGCGAAATCTTGTCAATCCTTATGACCCAGTTTTGGGCGTATTCACGGGTACCGGCGTGCGTGGTTATGAATTTGACCCAACGATTTCGGGATATGGCTCATTTCCAATCAAATATACTTATACCACGTTGGTAGGCTGTGGAAAAGATGCTTCAAAAACAGCCATAGTTGATTTGTCGCCAGTAGTGAAATTAGGAAATGATGTTACTATATTTAGAGGAGATACCGTTAGACTAAAAAGTGTGGGAAGTACGGGAAATAACTATTTATATGAGTGGACTCCTGCTACCAGGTTAAATTCGCCCAATATTCCCCAACCCATTGCCAATCCAGATGTGACAACTGAATATGTTGTGCAAGTTTCATCTGTATTAGGAAAATGCACCGCAACGGATAAAATTTCAATTATAGTAAAGTCAATTTTGAAAATTCCAGCCGCATTTACACCCAATAGTGATACCATCAACGACACTTGGGCAATTATGGATAACAATCGAGAATACAATGACTATCCAGATATTGAAGTGAAGATTTTTAACCGTTGGGGCAATGAAATATTTTATTCAATTGGTTCGGGTTCGTATCAGACTCAACCCTTTGATGGCATTCAAAATGGACAAAAACTCCCCGCAGGAACGTATTTTTACGTAATAAAACCAAGTATCGATGTACCAAGTTTGACGGGATATGTAACCATTGTGCGGTAAATTTAGTTAGCAATAAACAATTATCAATTAACGAAAGTGATATTTTCTTCAATTGTTAATTATTAATTGTTAACTGTTAATTGATAAAATTATGCAAGGTTTATTAGACCAAAAATTCAATGAAGGTGGCGTAGTAATCACCAAAGTAGATGACCTCATCAATTGGGCGAGACTTAGTTCACTTTGGCCGATGGGTTTTGGCTTGGCTTGTTGTGCCATTGAAATGATGCAAACCATGGCTTCGGGCTATGATTTAGACCGTTTTGGGGTTTTTCCAAGACCTTCGCCCCGACAGTCCGATGTGATGATTGTGGCAGGAACGGTGACCTTCAAAATGGCCGACCGCATCAGAAGATTATACGAACAAATGCCCGAACCTCGCTACGTAATTTCGATGGGAAGTTGCGCCAATTGCGGCGGTCCTTATTGGGAACACGGCTATCATGTGGTAAAAGGCGTTGACAGAATTATGCCCGTTGATGTGTACGTGCCAGGCTGTCCACCCCGTCCAGAAGCTTTGATTGGTGGTTTTTTGAAATTACAAGAGAAAATTAGAAACGAAAGTTTAGTAGCTCCCACCGCACTTTTGGAGATGGAAATGGAAGAAGAAAGAAATCAAAAGCCAGATTTTGCGGTAGGATAGCTATCAGTTACCGGTTATTGGTTACTCGTCGCCAAGCAATTTATAACCGTTTTCCTAATGACTACTAACCATTAACCGTTAACTACCCAATGCCCAAAAAATTCATAAATATCCTAACTCAATCGCTCGGCGAAAACATTATTCTTCAAGCCGACCATCAATGTTTAACCGTAACCACGGAACGCATTGTGGAAGTTTGTATGCTTTTACATACGCACGAAGAATGTTATTTTGATATGCTTTCGTGCTTGACGGGTTTGGATAATGGCGTAGAAAAAGGCACCATGGAAGTGATTTATAATCTCTATTCCATACCTTTTGAGCATTCATTGATGTTGAAGATTATGTTTCCAAGAAATAAAGAAAATGAACCTTTACCATTAGTGCCAAGCGTAAGCAATATTTGGAAAACTGCCGATTGGCACGAACGTGAAGCATTTGATTTAGTTGGAATTAGTTTCAGTAATCATCCAGATTTACGAAGAATTTTACTGCCCGAAGATTGGGTTGGACATCCGCTTCGCAAGGATTATGAAGCGCAAGAATATTATCACGGTATTCAAGTGAAGTATTGATATTTTTTCGATATTCGATGTTTGATGTTCGATTTTGGTTATTCGTTGCTCGAAACCCGAACATCGAACAACTAAAATCGAACATCGTAAAAAAAACATCGAAATCTTAGTGCTTAAAGTGTCTCACACCCGTCATCACCATGGCTACTCCATTGGCATCGCAATAAGCGACCGAATCTTTATCTTTAATTGAACCTCCTGGTTGCGTAACGGCCGTGATTCCAGCTTTATGAGCAATTTCTACACAGTCGGGGAAAGGGAAAAACGCATCCGAAGCCATTACTGCCCCTTGCAAATCAAAACCAAATTCTGCTGCTTTTTCAATAGCTTGTTTCAACGCATCAACTCTTGAAGTTTGTCCAACGCCCGAAGCCAATAATTGTCCTTCTTTGGCTAAAATAATCGTGTTTGATTTAGTATGTTTACAGATTTTCAAGGCAAATTCTAAGGCTTTCAACTCTGAATCCGTTGGTGCTTTTTCTGTTACCGTTTTAAAATCGGCAATTTTCTCAGTTGATAAGTCTTTATCTTGTTCCAAAACACCGTTCAATAATGTTTTGAACATCATTTTAGAAACTTGTATTTCCTTACGTTTCAATAAAATACGGTTCTTTTTAGATTTCAACACAACCAAAGCCTCTTCTGTGAAATCGGGCGCAATTAATATCTCGAAAAATAAAGAATTCATTTCCTCTGCCGATGCTTTATCAACCGTTCCGTTGGTTGCCAAAACGCCCCCAAAAGCCGAAATTGTATCGCAAGCAAAAGCATTTTTGTAGGCTTCGTGTACGGTTGGAGCCGTTGCAACGCCACAAGCATTGGTATGTTTGATGATTACAAAAGAGGTATCTTCAAACTCATCCAATAAAGTGATACAAGCATCAACGTCCACTAAATTATTGTAAGACAACTCTTTACCGTGCAATTTATCGAAAAGAGAATCTAAATTTCCGTAAAATGTAGCCGACTGATGAGGGTTTTCACCGTAACGTAAGCCGTTTTGTGGTAACGATTTAAAATCGTAAATGTCGGTTTTATTGCCATTGAAATACGCATGAATGGCAGTATCATAATGTGAAGACGTCCCGAATGCCAGCATCGCAAAACGCTTACGGTCGGAAAGGTCAGTGCCACAATTTTTATTTTCCAAAATCGAAAGCACTTCAGCGTATTGAGTCCGTGAAGAAACAATAAGCACATCATTGAAATTTTTGGCCGCTCCACGAATGAGAGAAATACCGCCAACATCAATTTTTTCGATTATATCATCTTCCGAAGCACCACTCTTCACGGTTTCCTCGAAAGGATATAAATCAACAATTACTAAATCAATCGAAGGGATTTCGTATTGAGCGGCAGTTTCCACATCTCCTTGATTATCACGACGATACAGGATACCACCAAATACTTTTGGATGCAGCGTTTTTACTCTTCCGCCAAAAATTGAAGGATAACTCGTAAGGTCTTCAACCGCTGTAACGGGGATGCCTAAGTCTTCGATGAAAGTTTGTGTGCCACCTGTCGAATATAATTTTACGCCATTTTTATGAAGTAATTCAACAATCGGAGCGAGTCCGTCTTTGTAATAAACCGAAATGAGAGCAGATTGGATTTTTTTGGATTCCATTGTTTGTTTTTAGGGGTTAGATTTTAGGGGTTAGGAGTTAGTAGATTCACTAACACCAAATGCCGAACACCAAACACCTTTTAAGAAATAAGGTGCAAAATTAATAGAATTTAACGAGATAAATAAGAGAATTTGAATTGAAGGTTAGTTTAAATTTAACCTTCATGACTTAAATTTCAGATAGTATTTGAATACCATTCACTCAAAAAAACTATTTACAAGATAAAAAAAATGTTTTAACCGCAAAATTGCCTAAACATATGTTAACTTACTTATCTAACTCATTATCATTCATTTTTACTTTGAATTATTAATACTCTTTAATAATATTATTAAAGAGTAAAATGTTATTTAGTAGTACAAAAATTATTTTAACATTATTTTTATCAACACACTTAAACCATAAAGTAACATGAATTCCCGCCCTTTACAGGTATTCTGTGGTAGTATTAACACCGCAGAGTCATATATTGCTTTTCCTAATTTTAATTATTTAGAAATTTCTGATAACATTGCTGTTGCTACTTATTCTTACACCGGAGAACTTAATATTTTACCGTTAAAATATTTTGACAATCCAAAAGAGAACAGCTTAATTATTCAGGTTTTTAAAACAAAATATCCATTTTCAGATAGTACTGAAAGAAATGGTTTCGTAAATATTGCTTTTATTTTGAAGGGAATTAATTCTCTTATGGAAGATGGTCAAATAATTTCCAAGGATACGTTGGATTTGAGATTTAATTCAGAATCAATTACGCAAATAGTATTGCCTGAATTGTTAGCGTCACATCTTTCATTGTTAGAAATAAAAACGACGACCCAAGAAAAACTAAAGCAAGTACATCTCCGAGGATGGGCTTATCAGTTGGCTTTTGCCATTACTGAAGCGATAGGAAATCTTTTTGCCTCAAATTCGATTAATCAGTTTAAACAAAGTGATATTCAAAGAATTAGACAATTAGGATATTCTTTAAAAAGTAATCTTCACAAATCCAGTCCTTCATTAGAAGATATGGCCAAAGTTGCCGAGATGAGTACAACCAAATTCAAAACTATTTTTAAAGAGATTTTGGGTGTGAGTCCTCACCAATATATCCTTAATCTGAAGCTCAATCACGCTCAATACTTACTCAAGCACCAATCTTTGTCAATTTCTGAGGTAGCGTATAGAGTTGGATTTAATCATCCATCGGCATTAACTCGATTGTTTCAGTCAAGATTAGGCATTGCTCCAAACCTATTTTTATCGAAAAATCGTTAAGATTTATCTTTAAAACGCATTAAGATTATCATTCCTTTACTTACGTGCCAATCATGAAAAATGTCTGATTTGATAAGTACAAAGTCACTTTAGCAAAACGAATGGAATGGTATTTGCTAAATATACAGTCGACAGTCTCAATGATTAGTCATTGAAGCTTCATATATTTTTATGTTTTATTACGAGTACTTTCACGCTTACAACTTCCACTATTAAGCCAATCTCAAAACATCTACCCACTTGTCCGCAAAGACATGGTGACTTTATCGGTATGCTCAATTTTCAATAGAAGTATATCAATTTTTTAAATCTCTGAGTAAAATTGATTTTTACAATTTTCAAGATGTTCTGTATAATCTTTAGTAAGATTCAGTTCAAATTTTCATTGCATAAAACTCAATTTTTTATTGTACTAAATCTTTAAAAGATGCTTGCGTATATATACATAAGTTAGAGCAGAATATTGTCTAAACAAACTGAGATTCAGGAATTCACAAGCAGGTTTTTATAAAAAACGCAGCTCATTCTGAAGTAAAAACATGATTCACTTGGCAAATTCACACCCTTTTTAAGTCTAAACAAAAAATTTATATGTGTAAATTATATTTAACAATGAAAAATAAAATTTCATCTTTTTTATCTAACAGCTTCCTCCATATTTTTGGAATATTTTTCATTTTGGGAATATTTAAAACGGAAGTACGTGGTCAAATAGCAAATGCACCATGCAATGTAA
>NZ_CBABQS010000102.1:0-12979 GCF_964672035.1 Arcicella sp. | reverse complement strand
ATGAGCTATTTCTTTCGTCGAAAGATTCATGCGTAAATATGCCGCTAATTTCACGTCGCTTGGCGTAAGATTTGGGTATTTTTTGAGCAGTTTTTTAATAAATTCTTCGTGAACTTGGTTGAAATTATTTTCAAAAACTTGCCAATCGTGTTCTGTAGAAATATTGCTATCCACCAAATGCAAAACCTGTTTTAAATGCGGAGTTGCCGCACGGGATTCTGATTCAGTTTTCAACTTGGTAAGTCCTTGTTTTATGGTTAATAATAGCTCATTTTTTTTGATAACTGCCATCGTAGAATTAGCCAGTTCCTCCGATTTGCTAATAATATTTTTCTCCAATTGCTCATTTCTAAGTTGCATAATCTCGCTTGAACTAATCTCTGCCTGTCTTTCTAATTGTTTTTCTAATTTTTCACGAATTTGTGCTTGCTTAAATTTCACTCTCCTCAAATGCAGTTGAAATGATAACCAAGCAATACCAATCAAGCTTAGAAAATAGCACAATCTACTCCAAAAATTCCAATACCAAGGTTGTTTAATTTCAAATATTACTAAACTTTCTTGCGAATTTAGGTCAGATTTTAGATGAAAAATATATTGTCCTGGCGATAAATTATTGAAATCTTTTTGCGTAATATTTTGAAATGAAGACCAATTTTTAGACGAATTTTCTAATAAATAACTGTATTTTACGGAATTTCCATAATTAGGCGTACAGAAATAAATTGTTAAACTATTTTGGTCATAATCCAGCGATAATTTTGGTGTTGTACTGGCAGAACGAAAGGTTTGATTGAGGTCAGGAAAGTCTTGAATTACGATTTCCCGAATAACTGGAGACATTACTTTTGCTGAAATTTGTTGAAATATTGCCTTTTGAGGCAGCAAAATAAACCCATTTTCACTGCATAAAAGATACGTTTCAGCATCAATCGATACGATATTTTCGTAATCATCAACCCATTGGTTTTCCTTAATTGGTATCAGAATTTGTCTGCCGCTTGGTGTAATTACGCCCAAACCTCCATCTTTTTTAATGACAAAAATATTTTTTGAGGTGGGATTATTATCTGAAAATGAGAAAATTTTACGAGCAATATCATTACCCATTGACTTTTGCAGGGAATATGCGGACTTAAATACTTTCAAATTTGGATTGAACTCCAAAATTCCGTTTGAGGATGTTAAAAAAATTTGTTGATTGATGGTTGAAACCTCTCCGCCTTTTAAATCGGTATTGTTAAAAGTAGTTTGTGATTCAATTTTTTGATTATTTTCTGATAAACGTAACTTAATTACGCCATAAGGCAATTTGCTCAGCCAGAAATTTCCATTTTTATCTTCTTCCAAACGACGAGTGGGGGCAGAATACCCTTCAATAATATGGTCGAAAGTCCATTTTCCATTAAAGGCTTTTTTATAAATGCACAGGTTCGTATAAGTGCCTTGAATCAGTAATTCTGGATGTTTGTGCATTTTTTTAATTACCCAACCACCCGTTACGTTAGAAATTTGGGAAGCTTGGTTATTTTCAATCAAAAATGTACCGTTGTTGTGTCCACAAAGTAACTGATTATCAATGACTTCCAAATCCCAAACTTGCCCTTGCGTTTTTGGGACTAAACTAAAATTGGCATTTTTTTTCGTTAAATTTCGGCTAAATACGCCCTGATTGGTTCCTAAATAGATATTTCCTTGGTGAATTGCTACGTCATAAACTGTTCCCAATTGTCCTTCTGAATCGGTATAATATTTTAGCGGAGAACTCAACACAATCAAATCAATTCCTTTATCCATGCCAACCCACAAATTCCCTTCAATATCTTTCGAGAGCGACAAAACCGTATTATTTTGCAATCCTTGATTTTTATTAAAAAATTGAATTATTTCCCCCGCTTGATTCGTCAAAATAACGCCGTTCAAGATTGTTCCGAAAGCATAAATCTGATTCCCTAAATATATTCCTCGATTGAGTTGATATTGTTGAATAAAAAGGTTTGTTGCTTTGTTGAATTCCGAAAATTCTGTTCCATTATACCGATAAATTCCTTTGTTGGTACCAACCAATATTTCATTTTCTTGGTAAGGTAATATAGTATTAACCGACTCTTTACTCAAAAACTCACTGCCTTTTATTAAACTAAAATGCGCATTTGATTGACTATTTATTTTTAATTCATAGAGCCCTTTATCAATAATCTCAACAAAAAATCTTTCGTTTACCTGCTGCACGAAGAGCATATTCCCAGGCGGATTTAGTCTATTAAGTTGATTATTGATTGGGTTATACAAATACAAATATGCAAATGATTGGAAAATAATTCCGTTGGGCGTGATGAGGATATTCCAAATTTCTTCATTAGGAAAAGCATTCTCTTTTATCAATTTTTTGAGCGAATGATAAATTAATTTCCCTGATTTATTGGCTGACCAAAAGCCAAATTCACCCAAAGCACCCGTATAAATTTTTCCAAGTTTATCACTGGCAACTGAACGTATCTTTTGATTTTCGGGCAGTTCATACACCTTCCATGCAGCTCCATCATATTCCAACAAGCCTTTAGAATTGGCAAAATACATAAATTTTGTGAGGCTATCTTGGGCAATATCCCAGTTCTGGTATTGGGCATTGTAAGCTTGTTTGGTAAAATTAATTACATCAGGTTTACAAATTGATTGAACGGATTGCCCGTAACAAATTACTGATACACCAAGTACAAAAGCAGTTAAAAATTTATTTGAGTATTTCAAAATTGAAGATTTTGCTTTATTGAAATTTTTTACTGGAATTAATGCTGAAATTATGCTGAAAATAACTATGATGTAGTAAAAATTAGCCAAATTATTGAAACATCTCATTTTTGATGTAGTAATGATGTACCCTAAATTTTGGAATAACTATCCCAAAGGTAGTACATTTGCCAGATAAAAATTTAATATTTTATTGAAATAGTTATAAAATTAGTAATTACTTTAATTCGTTTCTATTTCAGTAAATCATTAAAAGTTAATCCAATTCCTATAAACGAAGATGTATAAATATTCTCCAATTATCCTATTTATCATTATCTCATTTAACAAAATTAATGGGCAAAAGAATCAATTTCCTTTGGTAAATAATGTTCCACTTTCTGAAAGAGGCGAATATATTGAAACCGTTCAAAAAGCAACTTTTAATTATTTTTGGGAATTTGCCCATCCCATTTCGGGCATGGCAGCCGAGCGTTCAGCAACGCCAAATATCGTTACATCGGGCGGAACAGGATTTGGTATTATGAGTATCATTGTGGCATCCCATCGTGGATGGATTGCCAGAAAAGATGCGGTAAAGCACCTAATTAAAATGACTAATTTTTTAGCTCGTGCCGATAGATTTCACGGAGCTTGGTCGCATTGGTTGGATGGGCGAACGGGGAAAGTTGTCCCTTTTGGAGAAAAAGATAATGGAGGAGATTTGGTTGAAACGTCCTATTTAGTCAATGGGCTTTTGAGTGCCAAAACCTATTTTGATGGAGCAAATCCAGAAGAGATTTTATTAAGAAAACAAATTACTAAGTTATGGGAAACGGTCGAATGGGATTGGTATGCTTCACGGGGCGATAATCTTTTATATTGGCATTGGTCGCCCAACTATGCTTGGGAAATGAATATGCCCATTCGAGGATATAATGAATGTTTGATTACGCACGTGCTTGCTCAAGCATCGCCAACGCACGGAGTTAAGCCAGAAGTTTATGAAAATACTTGGAAGAAAAGTGATTTTTATGAAAATGGGAAGACTTATTTGGGATATAAATTAGCCGTAGGTTTTCCATATGGTGGTTCATTATTTTTTGCGCATTATTCTTATTTAAGCCTCGACTCTCGTTTAATGCAGGATGATAAAGTTAACTATTGGAAGCAAAATTTAGCGCAAACGCTCATTAATTATACCCATTGTGTGAGGGAAGCACCAAAAGAATTTGGCTATTCGCCCGAAAATTGGGGTTTAACCGCCAGTGATGATTATAATTTTTACGATGCACATTCGCCAACCAACGATAACGGTACCATAAGCCCAACGGCGGCACTGTCTTCATTTCCTTACACGCCTTTTCAGTCATATCGGGCATTAAGGTATTTTTATTTGAAAAAAGGTAATCCACTTTTTGGGAATTATGGATTTTATGATGCTTTTAGTGCGATTAAAAACTGGAATTCTAATCAATATTTAGCCATCGACCAAGGCCCAATTGTAGTTATGATGGAGAATTATCGTTCAGAATTATTATGGGAAATTGGCAAAAATACCCCAGAATTATGGAATGGTTTAAAGAGAATGAATATAACGCCACCCATCAATCCAACGGGTTTTTATATGTATTTGCCTGACCCAAAAACCAATGAAGTGGAGCTAATGCAACATCCAGATTTGGGAAAATTTGTACTTGATTTTGCAGTAAAAGGAAATGACCCAATTCAAATTGAACTATTTGATGAAATGAAAAAATCAATCGTGCTGATTTCAAAAAATGACAAATTAAATGAGGGAGTTCATCAGTCCAAATTTTCCGCCAAATATGGTAAATATACGGCGGTAATTTCACAAGGAAATTTTACCGAAAAAATCATCCTTTTACTTAAATAGTAGCTGGCATATTTTTTTAGTAATTTATGTTAAAAATTAGTTTTAAAAATTACAATTAATTGATTATTAATGAGTTATATATTTTAGTATTTAGTCCTTTAATTTTATAAATCTATGAAAATACATCAACAATATACCATTTTATATCCCAAAAAGCCTTTCTTGTTTTCGGTCTTTACCTTTATTTTGATGTTCATTTTATCATCAAATTTATCTGCTCAAAATGATAAAAAAGTAACTGGGAAAGTAACTGATAATAAAGGAGAATCCATTCCTGGTGCTTCCGTAAAAATCAAAAATACTACCACAGGAATTGCCACGGATATTGATGGAAACTTCTCCTTAAATGTCCCTGATAATGCTATTTTAGTCGTTACATCGGTAGGTTTTGATGACCAACAAGTGAACTTAAATGGACGTTCTGAAATAACGATTGTGCTGAAAACTAACACCAAAGAATTGCAAGAGGTAGTAGTAGTGGGTTACGGAACTCAGCGAAAAGTGGACATTACTGGAGCAACCGCTAGCGTGAAAGGCGAAGAATTGGTGAAGCAACCCGTATTAACGGCAACGCAGGCAATTCAAGGAAAAGTGGCGGGTGTTCAAATTATTAGTAGTGGTCAACCTGGTACTTCGCCCATTGTTAGAATTAGAGGAACGAGTACGGCTTTGGCTGGAACGGCAACGCTGTTTGTGGTTGATGGTGTGTTGACGGATGATATTGCAAACATAAACACGGCAGATATTGTCAATTTAGATGTATTGAAAGATGCCTCTGCAACGGCCATTTATGGTTCTCGTGGGGCAAATGGCGTTATTATAATTACCACAAAAAAAGGGGCAATTGGCGACTTGAAAGTTAATTATACCATGAATGCGGGTATGAGAAGTTCTGCTAATCTGGTAAAAATGGCCAATGCGGCAGAATATGCCAATTATGTTAGTGCTGCATCAGGAAATATCGTCACAGCGGGAGCAACTTCAACCGATTGGTACGGTCAAATTCTAAGAAATTCTTGGCAACAAAATCATAATTTGTCGCTTTCTGGAGGCAATGAAAAATCTACCTATTTCTTGAGTGGTGGATTTCTGACTGATGAAGGTATTGTGATTGGGAATAAATATGACCGATACACCATCCGAGCAAATAATGATTTTAATGTTAGTAAAAAAATCAAAGTTGGCATCATTTCTTCTTACACGGCTTCGACAAACCAGAACGTAAATTTGGGCGGTGCCTACAATGATTCATACCGTGCGGCACCCATTATTCCGAGTTTGGTAAATGGAAAATATGGGAATACTTCGGTGTATCAAAATGTTGGAAACCCGATTTTGGATATTCAAAATAGTGATGATAAAACCTTGGAGAATCGCTTGCAAGGCACTTTTTATGTTGAATACAAACCCATTGAGTGGCTGACTTTTAGAAGTGGTATGGGAGGAGATTGGGTAAATCAAAACCAACGAGTTTACGGAAAACAATTTAATAATGATACCACCACTTTTATCACGCCCGGTGGGAATCAGCGGAATCCAAACAGTACGTTAAGTAATTATTCTTCCAAACTTTTTCACTGGACTTGGGACAATACCGTCACTTTCAACAAGACTTTTGATAAACACACATTCACCATTTTGGCGGGAACAACCGCTGAACAATATACGACAAGTTTTCTAAGAGCTTTTAGAAAAGACGTTCCTGCCGACCCAAATTTATGGTATATCGGAACGGGAAATGCGAATACTTCAACCAATGACGGTGGCGGTGATAAATGGGCAAGAAATTCTTATATCGGGCGGGTGAATTATAATTTTAATGATAAATATTTATTTACGGCAACGATTCGTGCGGATGGAAGTTCTCGTTTTCCTTCGGGAAATCGCTGGGGATATTTTCCTTCTTTTGGGGCAGGATGGGTGATTAGTAGTGAAAGTTTTATGCAAAATCAGACCGTTTTTGAAACCTTAAAATTGCGAGCAAGTTGGGGAAGAGTTGGGAATGACCGAATTCCATCGGATGCATACACGGTAACGGTTACCCCTAATTTGGCCTATCCATATTCTGGAGGAACTGCTACGCCTGGAAGTGCCATTACGGAGATAAAAGACCCAAATTTGAAGTGGGAAACCACGACAGAAACAGATTTTGGAATTGAATTTAGTGCTTTAAAAGGAAAATTAACGGGAGAGTTAGGCTACTATAATAAAATTGCTCGTGACTTGTTAATTAATGTAAAAGTTCCTTCGGTGACGGGTGATGCAGATGGACAAGTTTTAACAAATGCCGCCTCAATTCAAAACGTAGGTTTTGAAGGAACTTTGCGTTGGAGAGGTAAGATAAATGATGCTATTTCATATTATATAGGCGGTAATATTACGTTTAATAATAATCAGGTAATTGGCCTAAATGGTGGACAACCAATTTTAGATGGTGGAATTGGTGCAAATCAACAATATACCACAAAAACGGATAATGGTCAGCCTGTGGGTAGTTTTTATGTACTTCAAGTTTTAGGAGTTTTTCAAAATGATGGAGAAATTGCTGCTTACAAATCTTCAACGGGACAATTAATTCAGCCTTCTGCGAATGTAGGAGATTTCAGATATCAGGATACGAATGGCGATGGAAAAATAGATGATAATGATCGTGTTTTTGTTGGCTCTTATCAACCAAAAGCTTACTACGGAATCAATATGGGGATTTCATTTAAAGGACTTGATGTAAGTATTGATGCCATTGGAAATACTGGAAATCAGGTATATAATGGTAAAAAAGCCTTCCGACAAGGGATTCAAGATAACGTAGAATCGGCTTTGGCATATACTCGTTGGACGCCAAGTAATGGTTCGCAAACTGAACCTGCGGCAAATGGCGGAAATCTTCCAGCATCCACTTATTTTGTTGAATCAGGTTCTTTTATTCGACTAAATAATGTTACGATTGGCTATACGTTACCAAAGATTTTATTGGAAAGAATTAAGATAAGCAATATCAGAATTTTTGTAACAGCTCAAAATGCTTATACCTATAAACAATATACAGGTTTCACGGCTGAATTGCCTGGAAATCCTACTAACGCTGGTATTGAATTAAATGCTTATCCTACCACAAAAACATTTGCGGTAGGGTTGAATGTTGGATTTTAATAATGAAAAAATTGTCGAGTTTATTCATGTCATAACTCAAAGGATAAATAATTGCAAAATAGCATACTAAATTAAGTTATGCCATGAATTTTTACACAAAAAACCTTTCAATTTTATGAAAAGAAAATTAAATATAACGATAGCAGTTTTTGCCATAATTACAACGGTTGCCTCTTGTTCCAAAGACTTTTTGGATGTACCTGTGCAAGGAAAAGCTACGACTGCCACGGACCCAAATTTGGCACAAAACTTAGTAACTGGGGTTTATAACAGCTTATTCGCAGGGGAGGCTTTTGGCGGTTCGGGCGGTGATGTGCATGGCATTAGTTTTATTACTGCCACCAATATTATCTCGGATGATGCTGAAAAAGGCAGTACCCCTGCCGACCAACCGAACATCGGAGCCATTGATAATTTTACGGTAACCCCCACCAATAACTTCGTTGCGGCGTTATGGAGTGGGTATTATTCGGGAATCGCCAAAGCCAATCAAGCGGTTGATGCACTTAATACTGCGGCTGTTGACCAAACAACCAAAAATCAATTGTTGGGTGAGGTAAGATTTATTCGGGCTTATTATTATTTCAATTTAGTTCGTCTTTTTGGCAGAGTACCCAAAGTATTACGTGTTCCCAAAGATGCGCAAGATGCCAATAATGACCCCAATTTTCAAACCAGAGCTTCCGTTGATACCATTTATAATATCATTCAACAAGATTTACTTTTTTCAGTCAATAATTTACCGCTGAGAAATAAAATTGGCGTAGGACATATCTCAAAAGGAACGGCTCAAACCCTTTTAGCAAAAACCTATTTATACCAAAAAAATTGGCAACAAGTACTTGCTTTAACGCAAGATATTATCAATTCGGGACAATATAATTTAGTGCCAGATTATACCACTATTTGGCGACAAGTGGGCGATAATAGCATTGAGTCTATTTTTGAGGTTGAAACGGGACAATTTAATAATGGCGATTTGGGCGTAAATGGTTATTCTACTTGGCAAGGACCAAGAGTTGGTGGAAAAGGCGGATGGACGGATTTAGGCTTTGGTTTTGGCACACCTTCTTTGAATTTAGTAAACGCTTATGAGGCGGGAGATTTGCGCAAAAACGCAACGATTATTAGCATCGACCAAAGCGCAAAGCACGTTGGAACTATTTTATTTGACGGTTTTAGAATCCCAAGTGCTGATTCAGTTCAGAATATTTATTACAATTATAAAGCTTACCACAGCGAAAATAAAAACGTTGAAAATTATTTGGGAAATCGTGACCAAAAACAAAAAAACTTGCACATTCTGCGTTATGCTGAGGTTTTATTAATGAATGCCGAAGCTGCTAATGAATTAGGTCAATCAGGAAATGCGGTTACCCAATTGAATAAAATCCGCACCAGAGCAGGTTTATCTGGAACAAAATCATCATCATTGGTTGACGTGAGAAATTCGATTTGGAATGAACGCCGCTTGGAATTGGCGTTAGAACATGACCGTTTTTTCGATTTAGTTCGCACGGGACGAGCTGCCCAAGTGATGCAAGCGGTTGGTAAAACTTTCGTGGCTGGTAAAAATGAATTATTACCCGTTCCAAGTTTACAAATTGCCTTGAGTGGTGGAAAATTGGATCAGAATAATGGATATTGATTTTATGCTTGAATCGTACATATTAAACTAAATTTTACCCTTAGTAACGGTAAAACAATAACTTATAATTTTTAAGCGATTCTTTTACCGCTATTTTTATTCACTTTTTCATTAAATAGCTGTGCTATTAGCTTCAAAAGTGAAATAAACTAACGCAAAAATAACCACCCTAAAATTTTATAAGTTATTATTTCACCGTTACTTAAAAAACAATTCTTTAATTTTAAACAGAACAACAATGAAGACGAAAAGAACAAGTGTATTAATGATTGCTACCGTATTATTTGGAACGGTATTGGCAATTTCATGCAAAAAAGACGACGTAGCTACTTTGCCAGCAATTGGTGGATATAATAGCTCAAATGACGTGGCCGCCACAAATTTATTAGCACATTGGACATTTGATGGAACGAATAATGAAAGAATTTCTGGTACTGCTCCTCTCAAAGCCTCTAATTCAGCTTTCACAACAACAACGCCAAGTTCACAAAGACAAGCACTTCAACTTACCTCAGGATACTTGGTATTTCCTTCAATTCCCGCTCTAAATACGGCAAATGCCATTCCGAGTGTAACCGTGAGTACATGGGTTAATGTGAACAACAATGCAAAAACGGTATCTTCTGTTTTTGCCTTAACACAAGCCCAAGCAACGCAAACTGACTGGAATCAAGGACCCATTAATATGTATATTGAAACAGGAAAACCATTAACTGTCAATGACACCTTGGTATTTCACAGCGCTTTCCATACCTATTCTGGGGGTAATTATAACCTTGGTGGCGATAATATTAATGATTATGGTGTACGTGGAACTGATTTTCAGACGGTAAAAGGAGCTAATAAATGGGTTCATTACGTGATGGTTTATGACGGAGCGGGTTCTAATATTGATATTTATGCCAATGGAATCCGTGTTTCAAACAATAATTTTAGAACTCGTACAACTGGAACACCTGCCACGGGAATTGGTAGTATTATTATGGCACCTCCAACGCAGGTAGTAATTGGATCAATGCCAAATAGTGATGCTGGTTATACACAATCCGCTGCTCAAACATGGCAAGGCTTATTTACTGGCTCAATCGACGAAGTACGAGTTTATAATAAGGCATTATCCGCCACTGATATAGGTTATTTATACCAATTAGAATTAGCAGGAAGATAACATTTCATCAACAAATTATAAATTTATAGTCCCAACAAACGTTGGGGCTATTTTTTATTAACTGAACCTATGAAAATTTCATTTCTTTTTTTTACAACGCTCATTTGTTTTATTGCTTGCAAAAAAACAGAGCCAATTCCGATCATACCCGAACAGTTTTATTTTACAGGAATTACCGTAGATAATAAAACGGGAAGCACTTTTACCGAAGTAGCAGCAAAACCAATTATTAAAATTTCTTTTATAAGTCCCATAAATCAGGCTTCTGCGAATACCAATATTACCTTATCGGAGACGATTTCTTCCAAAAATATTCCCCTTGATTTCTCTTTTGAAAAAAATGATAGTACCGTAATAATTACGCCTAAAAATGCCCTCAGTTCTCTTGTTAAGTATTCTCTACAGGTTTTGCCAGAATTTTTATCAAAATCGAATACCAAACTAAATTCCAATATTCAAATTAATTTAACTACCTCTTTCGACAATTCTGACAAATTTCCCATTATTTCAGATTCCCTTTTATTGGATCTTGTTCAACGCCAAACGTTTAAATATTTTTGGGATTTTGGGCATCCTGTTTCAGGAATGGCAAGGGAAAGAAATACTTCGGGCGATTTGGTAACTTCGGGAGGAACTGGCTTCGGAATTATGGCAATCATTGTGGGCATTGAAAGGAAATTTATTACCCGAAAACAAGGACTCGACCGATTGAATACCATGACCGATTTCTTGCAAAATACTACGGCAAAATATCATGGAGCCTTCCCCCATTGGCTAAATGGTGCTACTGGAGCCACCATTCCATTCAGTACGAAAGATGATGGAGCCGATTTAGTAGAAACATCTTATTTAATGCAAGGTTTATTAACGGCAAGACAATATTTTAACGGAAGTAATGCCGATGAAATAAACCTTAAAAATAAAATAAATGCCCTTTGGAATGCCGTAGAGTGGAATTGGTTTACAAAAAATAATGAAAATACACTCTACTGGCATTGGTCGCCAAAGTATAATTGGGACATGAATGTTAAACTTTCGGGTTGGAATGAAGCTTTAATAACTTACGTTTTAGCGGAATCTTCCCCTAATTTTTCCATCTCAAAAACGGTTTACGATGAAGGATGGGCCAGAAATGGCCAAATGAAAAATGGCAAACAATTTTACGGAATTACCTTACCACTTGGTACGGATTTAGGTGGCCCTCTATTCTTTGCTCACTATTCGTTTTTGGGAATAAATCCGATGGGTTTGACAGATAATTACGCCAATTATGGCACGCAAAATATCGCTCATTCACTCATTAATTACAATTATTGCAAAGCCAATCCGAAGAAATTTGCTGGGTACAGCGAAAACTGTTGGGGACTAACTGCCAGTGATGAAAAAAATGGTTATTCAGCCCACGAACCAAACAATGATAATGGTACAATTTCACCAACGGCTGCTTTATCTTCAATGCCATACACGCCCAAAGAATCCATGCAAGCTCTTCGATTTTTGTATTATAAATTAGGGGATAAAATCTGGAAAAATTACGGTTTTGTCGATGCTTTTAATTTGACCGATATTTGGTTTGCCGATTCATTTTTGGCAATTGACCAAGGTCCCATTATAATCATGATAGAAAATCAACGTAGTCAATTGTTGTGGAAATTATTTATGAGTTGCCCAGAAGTAAAAACGGCCATGAAAAAAACGGGGTTCACAAGTCCGAATTTATGATTATTGGCAATAAATTTGAAGGCATTAATTAATTGAAGCTGTTTAAACTTTTGAAAAGTCTTCCCAAATAAGTGAGAATTTTGTGGTGCTAAATCATAAAACTTCATACAATGGGAATACTCAGTAAAAATACAATTAATACGTGGATTATCCCACATTTAACCGTTGGAAGTAGAGGATTTGATCCTACTGTGCCAATTCACGAGATAATTAGAGCCATTCTACATCGTTTAATAACAGGTTGCAACCGCAGTGGAGCTGTTATACTCCTTGTAAAAATGGCGGTGATGCAATAGGCTATCAAGGTCGCAAGGCTTGCAAGACAACCAACGCTTTGTTTATGTCTGATAGTCAAAAGTTATGTTGGCATCCACCCCACAAGAAGGGCAACATCATGACGTTTTGAAATACAATTATGCTTTGATGAAATTTGTACCATGTTAAAAGAGGCAGGATTATTTTTAAACGCAGACACCGGCTCTGATTCAGAATCAATTCGAGAGGCTTGTGACAAAGAAAATATTATTCCAAATGTTAAATCGAATTCTCGTAATTCAGAAAATAACGCATCTGAATCAGCCCGAATTGGGACATCAATTTTCGATGAATTATTATGCAAAGGTAGAACTGTCATTGAACACGCAAATGCTGGGCGGACAGCCAG
>NZ_CBABQS010000101.1:0-13614 GCF_964672035.1 Arcicella sp. | reverse complement strand
TTCAGAGCAGGAATGAATATGATTTTTGAAAATTTCCGCAAACCAGCACTTACTGAACAAAATTTGACCCCAATTTTTAAAATATTTACCCGATTCATCATCCGAAACATACAATTATTCAAATATCAAATTTTAGTAGTGTAGAGTAGTCAATTTTATTACGCCTTTAAATGTCAATGCTATCTCCACCGCAAACATCCACATGTGGTCTGCGGGAAGACCCAACGACCTCATTATTCTCTTGCCGGAAGATAAACGATTATTTGATGAATTGCGATTAATTAAGAAAACAGAAAAATACATTCAAACGTCCAATTCACCTTCTTTGGATGCTACCAAACAACGAATCCTTTCCGAAAGAGCGCAGCAGAATCAAGACCGAAAAAGAGCAGTATTGAATCAACTCAAGGAAAGTATCGGCGAGGCTAAAATGTTTTTGAACGGCTCTGAATTAACTGACATCGGCAGTAAAGACCCAAAAATAAAAATTACGCAGGGGGTTCAACAACTCATCAAAACCATTTATACCAACCTCAAAATGCTTACGGTTGATTTTACCGAAACGCATTTACAGAGAATTATCCAAAGCCAAGATGATTTACTATTCAAAAATACCCTGCATGAAATTGAAGTCGAAGTATTAAATCGCATTCAACGCAATAAAGCGAGCCACGAAAGAACGACCACTAAAAGTCTAATAGATAACTTTTATGCCAGACCGTATGGCTGGTATCAAACGGCCGTGTTGTGCATCATTGCTAAACTATACAAGCGTAATAAAATAAGTTTAAAGCAAGATGGTAATAATTTAGACGATAGAGCCGTTTTGGATGCCTTGCAGAAAAATAACCAGTACGCTAATACCATCATTGAACTGGAAGAGGAAATACAAAATACGCAGGTAAAAAAACTGAAAGATTTTTATCAGGATTATTTCAACGAACCCAACTTGGGCAATGAGCCAAAAGAAATATCCCGACTCTTTAAACAACGCTTGGAAAAGGAAGTAAAAGACCTGACTGAAATACACATCCAGCGCAACCGATTCAAATTCTTGGAAGCAGTAGGCGAACCTTTGAGCCGTTTGAAATTAGTAGCCGCCAAAGAACATCCCTATTTCTTTAATGCCTTAGACCAATACGAGGACAATTTGTTGGACGACAAAGAAAATGTCTTGGAAGCGGTTAAAAAATTTATGAATGGTGCCCAGCGGAGCATTTTTGAAAATGTATTGACCTACTTAGAAGGCAATAATGCCAATTTTGATTTCATCGGAAAAGACAGCCTTACAAAATTAAGTGCCGTAGCAGAAAGTCCTGCACCGTATAAAAATAGCCTAATTCAAGAAGCTAAAGGAGCCTTAGAACTCATCCACCAGGAGGTTACCGCCCAACAAAAACTGGAAAGAGAAACCGCCACCGAGGCCATTCTACAGGGCATTGATAAACTAAGATCATTCGATGATTTCACAAAACTGGATAGCAAACAACAGGTTGAAATGATCGCTCCTTTAGAAAGGGCAATCGAGGAAATAGGACGAGAAAGATTCATTGGTAATATCCGCTCAAAAGTAAACCATACAACCACCCACCTCTACCAAAAACAATTAGAGCTGATGATGCGTTGGGCAAATCCGCCTAAACCCGTAGAACCGGGTAGTACTGAGCCGCCAAAACCAAAAATTGTTTTTGTAATAAAGGACAGTGTAAAAATAAACTTCAATAAACCAGCATTGGAAACCAAGCAGGATGTGGAAGATTATTTGGCAGTAGTAAAAGAACAATATTTAAGAATTATCGACCAAGACAAACGCATTTCACTATAATGAACACCAATAACTTAAAACGCTTCGCCAAAGAAGCCCGCATCAAATTACTCGACCAAGTAGGTCAGAAACTAAGGTTTGTCTTAACCCAAGATAATGCAGAATTGCGGGGCAAGGAAAAAGAAATTGAACAGCTCAAAAAGAAAATAACCGAACAAGGCAAAGAACAAGTCATTGAAATGGTGGCCTACACGTGGTTCAACCGTTTGGTAGGATTGCGTTTTATGGATGCTAATAACTACAACATCCCCAAAATAATCACCCCATCCGAGGGTATGACCAGCCCCGAAATATTACAAAATGCCTTGGGGGGAAACATTGAATCGAACCTAAAATTAGACCGCCAACGCCTCAATGATTTACTCGATGGCAAAACTGCCGCCATCGATGCCTACACCGAAGCCTACAAAATGCTCTTGGTCGCTTCTTGCAACCAATGGAATGCCGCTTTGCCTTTTATGTTCGAACGCATCAGCGATTATACTGAACTACTTTTACCCGATGACCTACTGAGTGATTATAGCATTGTGGCCGACATCCGCAAGGGAATGACCGATGAGGATTGCCAACAGGAAGAAATATTGGGTTGGTTATACCAGTTCTATATCTCTGATGAAAACGAAAGATTGATAAAATCAAAAAGCGTTTATAAAAAACATGAATTGGCACCTGCTTCTCAATTATTTACGCCCAAGTGGATTGTGAAATACATGGTGGATAATACCTTGGGACAATTGTGGTCTGAAATAAATCCTGCCACAACCATTCTTCCCAAATTAGAATTTTACATAAAACCTGATTACAAAGACCAACTACCACCAAGACCCAAAAAGCAATTAGAAGAAATTAAATTCTTTGAACCTTGTGTGGGTTCGGCACATATTCTTTCTTATGCCTTTGATGTATTTTATCTGATGTATGAAGAACAAGGATACAGTACCACCGAAATACCCGAACTCATCATTAAACACAACCTTTTTGGCGTAGATATTGATGAACGAGCCGCCCAAATTGCCTCTTTCGTATTGATGATGAAAGGTCGTAGAAAAAACAGTCGTTTCCTTCGCAAGAATATTACACCCAACATCACTTTTTATGAAGATTTTGCTGGAGATGCTAAGTTCAATAATTGTAAGGCATTGGGTTCATTGGTGAAGGTTGAACCAACTGAAATAGACACAATAAAGATAGACGAAGGTTCGCTATTTGCTGATAATCAGACGAAACTAAAGCAGCTATATACCTTTCTTGGACAACGGTATGATTGTGTGGTTACAAACCCACCTTACATTCCTTCTTCAAGGTTCGATAATGACTTAAAATCGTATATAAATGAAAATTATCCAGATTACAAATCAGATTTATTTGCATGCTTTCTGCAAAGAGTTACAGAGCTAACAATTGACAATGGTTTTATTGGATATATTTGTCCATTTGTTTGGATGTTCATTTCGTCATTTGAAAAACTTCGAGAATTTATCATTGACAACACAAATATTAATTCGTTAATCCAATTAGAATACAACGCATTCGAGCCTGCTTGCGTTCCTATTTCAATTTTTACCTTACAAAATAAAAAGCATGATAACCATAAAGGCTCTTATATTAGATTATCCGATTTCAAAGGCTTTCAAACCCAAGCTCCAAAGACATTAGAAGCTATTCAGAATCCTGATTGCGGATGGTTTTATACAGCAAATCAACAGGATTTCGAAAAGATTCCTGGTAAGGCTTTTGGATATCCTCTTAGTCAAAAACTTATTGAAATTTTTAAACAACCTTCATTTGATGGTTTGTACGAAATGAAACAAGGAACAGCTACAGGAGACAATGATAGATTTCTAAGATTTTGGTTTGAAATCAATTTTAATAAAATAGCACTTGAATTTAGCTCAGCAAAAAATGTTTGGGATGCAAACCTAAAATGGGTTCAATTAAACAAAGGGGGATCATTTGGAAAGTGGTTTGGAAATCAAGACTATGTAATATCATTTGATAAAGTAAATCGAGATATTCTAAAAACAATGGGTAATAATCTTCCCTCAGAGTCATACTATTTTAGAGAGCATGTTTCTTGGTCAGATATTACGTCATCATTATCATCATTCAGATATTACCCGACTGGATTTATTTTCAACAACAAAGGGAATGCCATTTTTTTTAAAAATAATAAGGAAAGAAATAGCCTTTTGGCTTATTGTAATTCAAAAATAATACAAGATATTTTACAAGCTTTAAATCCAACTCTTACTCTTTCTGTAGGCGCATTTCGAATTATACCTGCTCCAATTATTTATTCTGACATAATCTTAAAATATGTAGACGATTGTATTAAGATAACAATGGAAGACAATGCTTCTAATGAAGCAAGCTTAAATTTCAATATTCCTGAATTATTTAGGGACAAAACGAATTCAACTATTTCAGAAAAATATCGCATTGCAAGAGATAGTTGGCAGTCTAAGTTTAAGTGTCTTTTGGAAAATGAAATTAATATATCAAAAGGGTTGGCAGAAGAATATGAATTAACAGGTGACAGATATTGTTCAATTCCGAAAGAAGAAATAACTCTTTATTCTAATCCTTATTTCAGATTTGGTATAGAAAAATCAGATGAAGAACGTGAAATATTACTATTGCATGATACAATTTTAAGTATTCTGTCATATTCGATGGGGTGTGTTTTCGGTCGTTACAGCCTCGATAAGCCAGCCCTCATTTTAGCCAACCAAGGCGAAACCTTACAAGATTTCTTAAATCAAGTGCCAAATCCAACCTTTATGCCAGATGATGATAATATCATCCCAGTATTAGAGGGAGAATGGTTTACGGATGATATCGTAGGTAGGTTCAAAGTATTCCTAAAAGCCGCATTTGGCGAAGAGCATTTTGAAGAAAATCTCAAATTCATAGAAGATACCATCGGCAAAGACATTCGAAAATACTTTGTCAAAGATTTCTACAATGATCATATCAAGCGGTACAAAAAGCGGCCAATCTATTGGATGTTTACCAGTCCAAAGGGACATTTCAAGGCACTCATCTACATGCACCGCTATCAACCCGATTTATGTAGCATCATACTCAATGATTACCTGCAAGCGTTCATCAGCAAACTGGAATCTGCCAAACAAACCCAAACCATGTTGAGTTTGAAAGAAGACATCTCCGCCCGTGAAAAAACATTGGCCAATAAAGAAATTGACAAGTTTGAAGCCATGCTCAAAGATTGCCGAGACTATCAAAAAACCTTATTCAGCATCGCCACCCAAAAAATCAGCATAGATTTGGATGACGGCGTAAAAGTAAATTATCAAAAGTTCAAAGAAGTATTAATCCCGATTAAAGGATTAGAAAAAGAAGAAGAATAAATGATAACAGCTGAAGACATAAAACTGATTATTACCAGTGGAGAAGGCTACAATGCTGAATTCAAAGTGTCAGTTCCGGCTAAAGTGAAGGAACTATCCGAAGAAGTATGTGCTTTTGCCAATGCCGCTGGAGGCGTTTTACTAATTGGCGTAAATGATAACAATGAAATAAAGGGCGTTAGCATTGATAATGCAAAACGATCCGCCATTCAAAATAGTTTAAGTGAAATAACCCCCGCCTTGCATTGTTCTTTAACAATGATGGAAGTAGAGGGTAAAACCATCGGCCTTATAGAAGTAGCATCTGGCCCAAAAAAGCCTTATGTTTTATCAGGAGCAATTTATGTAAGGCTTGGCCCCAATACCCAGAAGCTCACCACAGCCGAGCAAATGAGAGACTTCTTTCAGCAGGCTGAAAAAATTTACTTCGATGAAGTCCCCTGCATAGCTTTTAACCCCCCAACGGATATAGATGCTGAAGTATTGGCTCATTTTAAAAGTGAAGCTAATTTAAGTGCGGCTGTTCCCAATGAGCAAATTTTTACGAACCTAAATTTATATGCGGGTCAACAACAATTTAAAAATGGTGCCGTACTTTTCTTGGGGCTTAAACCTGAGCAGTTTATTGAAAAAGCGATTGTCCGTTGTGTTGCGTTTCAAGGAATGGATAAACGTTTCATTATTGATGATCAGGTGTTTGGCGGGTCATTATACAATCAATATACCAAAGCTATGCAATGGCTCCGGGGTAAATTGAATGTTGCTTATGATATAGAAGGCCAAGGTGCTGGCCCCAGAAAAGAAATATGGGAGATTCCCGAAACCGTTTTTAAGGAGGCCATTATCAATTCATTGTCTCACCGAGATTACTACGATAAAGGAGCCGTCATTACCATTGAACTATTTGAGGACCGTGTAGAAATTAGTAATCCTGGTGGGTTGGTTAGCGCCATTCCCGAGGCAGAATTTGGTAAACGAAGTCATTCCAGAAATCCACTCATTTTTGGACTTTTTGCCAGAATGCATTTAGTAGAACAAATTGGATCTGGCGTGGGTAGAATTCTTGATCTTATGAAGGAGGCAGCCTTACCAAAACCTATTTTCCAGAAACAAGGAATGTTTACCATAACCTTGTCTCGTCCATTAAAAAGTACGGAGAAAAGTACGGAGAAAAGTAATGAGAAAAGTACGGAAAAAATTATTCGGCTGATGGCTGAAAATGCAAAGATTACCATACATGAATTGGCTGATATTATTGGAATAACCGCTCGAACCGTTGAAAAACATGTAGCGATTCTAAAAAATGAAGGTAAAATTCAACGTATTGGCTCTGACAAAACCGGCCATTGGAGTGTAATAAATAATAAGAAATAAAAAAATTCATTTGTATGGCTCCGTATAAACAAATGTGTAAATGACGGTGTAAATGACGGTGTAAATGACGGTGTAAATACTACGCTAAAGATTTCAAGTGGTGTCAGTTTCTCAAAACTGACACTTTGGAAAGTGCTAAAACATAAAATCAATTGATGAATAATTTATTTTCTATAAATGATAAAGTACAAGCCGCTTTGGAAAAACTTTTCCAACAACATAGGCTTGTCTTTTGGTATGACGATAAGGCAGAAATGACAGACTTGTTCAACAGCCTTCAAATTGCTGAAGTAGAAAAGGTAATCATGGAAAATAATGAATTTACCCTCAAGCATCAAATGTTGATTGAACAACCCAATCAACACTTTTTAGTCTATCAAGCCAAACCTAAACCGATTGACAATGAAAATTGGATGCTTGATTTACTATTGGCAAATTACGAGTTTCACACCGAAGCGTCATCGCTCTATCTACAAGACCTTGATTTACCGACCGAGTTCAAATCATTGATTCAGCAACATGAAGAGTTCTTTGCCAATGAAAAACGCATCAATGAGTTAAAGGCATTGCTGGAGCCAGACGACAGAGAAAGTAAAATCAGGCTGAAAATGCTTGCCATCATTTGTGCATCCGAACCCGAATGGGAAAAAGTATTGTATGCCTTATTTGCTGAAGCATTCAAAAACAAACAGGACAAATACAAGGCCATCGAAAAGTTTGGCTTGAATACCTTTTTATGGGAAACCATCGAAAAGAAATACAAATACACCGCTACAATACCCACCATTAAAGATTGCCTATTGCAATTGGTGCAAGACAATTTTGAACGTAGCATCAGTGCGGGCAAACCAACGTTAAACAGCGAAGCCTATCTTTTTGTGAACCGTTGGAAAGAAAATACAAAAGCAAAACAAATTTATCACGACTGGAGCCTACGGTTAGAAGACGACCTCGGCATCGAGGCCATCATTCTAAACCAGAGTCCAGAAGAATTGTTACAAGCCGATACGTATAGCGTCATTGACAAGAAAATAATTATCGGCATCAGAGAACACATCGTAAACAATACCTTATCTAATTACACTTTACAAGAATGGATTGAGAAAAGACGTGTGAAGTTCTTCTTTGCCGACTATTCACAGATTTATGAAGCCTTGAGCAATGCTGCATCTTTATTAGATGAAATTAGAAAAGTCAATCTAACCATAGAAAGCCCCCAAGATGGGTTTGAAAAATACGAAAAGCAGTGGTACAAAATTGATAAACTTTATCGGAAGTATATTTGTGCCACTGAGCAGGCAGAACACCAAAACATTTTAAAAGACCTGACCAAGGAAATTGAAAAAGCCTATGGGAATACCTATTTATTGAAATTGGGTAATAATTGGCAAGCCGCCATCGACGGAATGACTACTTGGGAAATTGAAAAAACCATCAGTCAAAAACAGTTTTATCAGCAATGGATTGCCCCTTATACCAAAAGAGAAAATCGTGTATTTGTAATTATATCCGATGCTTTGAGATACGAATCTGCGGCTGAGTTAAGAGAACGCATTTTGCAGGAAGACCGATATACCGCCACGCTAAATGCCGTATTGGGTTCATTGCCTTCTTACACCCAATTGGGTATGGCTTCTTTATTGCCACACAAAGCCCTCACCTTTAACGATCAAAATGACATTGTGTACGCCGATGGAATCAGCACACAGGGAACGTCCAATCGTACAAAAGTTTTGCAAAAAAGCTACGCAGGAAGCATCGCCATCAGTGCAGAAGATTTTCTGAATAAGAAAGCTAACACCGAAGGCAGGGAGTTTATCAAACCTTACAATGTCATTTATATATACAGCAATCACATTGATAAAACTGGAGATGACAAAACATCCGAAGGAAAAGTCTTTGAAGCAACAGAAACGGAGTTTGATTATTTACTACGTATTCTGAAACACATAAGTAGTATGAATGGGTACAACATGATTATTACTGCCGACCATGGATACCTCTATCAACACAACAGATTGGATGAATCCGATTTTGCCGTCTTTATACCAACGGGAACACTTTATAAAACCAGTAGAAGATTTGTATTAGGAAAAAATTTAGTACCAAATTCATCCGTTCAAAAATGGGAAGGAAAGGCATTAGGCTTCGCAGACGAAACCGAAGCACAAATACCAAAATCAATTAATCGAATCCGTATTCAAGGTGCGGGCAGTCGATTTGTGCATGGTGGAGCCAGTTTACAAGAAATAGTTATTCCAGTGTTGGAAATAAGCAAAGCTCGCAAAAGTGATATTGAGCAAGTAGAAATAGACATCATTAGCGGTACCTCCAACATAACCAGCAACACATTTGCGGTCAGTTTTTACCAAAAACAACCCGTAGCTGATAAAATTCAACCACGACAAATAAAAGCAGGTTTTTATAGAAGTTCGGGCCAATTAATATCAAATATTGTCACACTGTTATTCAATAGCACCGAAAGTGATGCAATGGCAAGAGAAAAAAGGCAAAGTTTCCTTTTCACTTCCGAAGCTTCTAAACAAAATGGCCAAGATGTGTACCTCAAACTCGAAGAACAGATTGAAGGAACCAGTCAATTCAAATTGTACAAAAGCATCACATACCGAATGCTCATCGCATTTAGCAGTGAATTTGATGATTTTTAAAACGATAATAATATGGATGCATTAGACATAAAACTCAATCAGTCCTTTCCAGGAAAAGTTGTTCGCAAGGATTTAACCAAGCAAATCAAAGAAGGTGCAAATGTGCCGGTGTATGTCTTGGAATACCTGCTGGGTATGTATTGTGCAACCGATGATGAAGCAACCATTAAAGATGGTATTCTGAAGGTAAAACAGATATTGGCAGAGAATTATGTACGTCCAGATGAGTCAGAAAAAATAAAAGCGAAGATAAAAGAGAAAGGCCGTTTTAAAATAATTGATAGGGTAACCGCAAAACTTAATGAACGAGAAGACCGTTATGAAGGCTTGCTTTCAAGTATTAATTTGAAGAATGTTATCCTTGATGATTCGTATATCCGAAAATATGAAAAACTTCTGTCAGGCGGAATTTGGTGTATTCTAACGTTAGAATATTGGTTTGATGAAAATTCAAAAGATTCTCCTTTTAAAATAGTAGAATTGAAACCCATTCAAATGCCAGAAACGGACATTTCGGATTTTCTGCATCATCGCCAAGATTTTACCTTAGAAGAATGGATTGATATCATTTGCCGTAGTGTCGGCATGGAACCCGTAAACCTCGAAGAAAAAACGAAGTGGCATTTGGTGGCAAGAATGATTCCTTTTGTAGAAAAGAATTTTAATATCTGCGAATTGGGCCCAAGAGGTACGGGTAAATCTTATGTATTTGATGAGATTTCTCCCTACTCCATCCTAATTTCAGGAGGGCAAACCACGGTGGCCAATTTGTTCTACAACATGAGTACCAGAACAGTAGGCTTAGTGGGAATGTGGGATGTCGTAGCATTTGATGAAGTGGCAGGAATTAGTATGAAAGATAAAGACGGCATTCAAATCATGAAGGGGTTCATGGCCAATGGCTCTTTCAGCAGAGGAAAAGAAAGTGTAAATGCAGATGCCTCCATGGTGTTTGTGGGTAATATCAACGGATCAATCGAAAACCTCGTTAAGACCAGTCACCTGCTTTCTCCCTTTCCAAAGGATATGATTGATACCGCTTTCTTTGATCGCTTCCATCATTACTTGCCAGGCTGGGAAATTCCAAAAATGCGACCAGAATTTTTCACCAATGCTTATGGTTTCATATCAGATTACTATGCAGAATGTTTAAGAGAACTGCGTAAACACAATTTCTCTGATGTAATTAGCCAATATTTTAGATTGGGAAAAGACTTAAACCAACGAGATACAATTGCAGTAAAAAGAACTGTAAGTGGTTTGGTTAAACTCCTATTTCCTGATGGCAAGTTCACGAAAGAAGATATTCGTAAGTGCGTTGAGTATGCGTTAGTAGGTAGAAGGAGAGTAAAAGAGCAGTTGAAAAAAATAGGTGGGATGGAATTTTACGATGTACATTTTAGCTACATAGACCTTGAAGATAATGAAGAACATTTTGTTGGCGTACCTGAAAGCGGCGGAAAATCACTAATGCCTGAAGGAGATTTACCCGCTGGAACCGTTTATGCAATTGGTAAAAATGCTGACTCAGGACACAAAGGCTTATTCCGTTTGGATATTCAAAGAATGACGGGTAATGGAAAAATCAGTGATACAGGTTTTAGGGGTGGCACAGCGATAAAGGAAGAGTTAAAAGAAGCAGTTAACTACGTGCGTTCCAATCTTAATAGAATCACCCAAACTGCAAAATTTAGCGATTTTGAATTTCACCTTAAAGCAACTGATTTAAATGGCATTGGCAATACTAAAGGATTGGAACTTGCCATGTTTTTATCAATAGTTTCATCCATTGCCGAAAGACCATTAATTCCACAACTGGCAATATTAGGTTCAATGAGCATTGGAGGAGCAATCATCGGCTCTGATAATCTTGGAGAATACCTTCAAGTTTCAGCGGATAGTGGTGCAAAAAAAGTATTGATTCCTGCGGTAGATATGGCACAGCTTGCAAAAGTACCAACAGACCTAATCTCAAAATTTAGTTTAATCATATACTCAGATCCTGTGGATGCAGCATTTAAAGCAATGGGATTGGAATAAATATTAATGAATTTTCCGTATTACACCAGCCACGGGAATAGGAAAAAAACAAGCCAGAGTTTAACGGCTAATTCCTTTTATCATAGTCGGTAAAAACTAAAATCTACATTTTTCAGAAATGGACAATCAAAATCAAATAACCCCCAAACGAACAATGAAAATAGGTATGACAAGTTTTGAAAAAGATATATTAAGGTCACAAGTCCCTTATTGGGCCTAAAATTACATAGCATAGCCTAATTCTCTAAAAGTCAACATCTTACAGTTTCGATTTTGAGATTTTATAAAATATAACTTTCTGATTATCAAGTATTTAACTTTTAGGTTTATTTTGATGAAGATAGCCACCAATTTCGACTTTTCGATATCCGAGAAACTTGTATAGTGTCATTTTTGAAACTCTAATCTCCGAGGCAATTTTATTAACTGCCATACCTCCTTGTTCGCAATACTGTTCGGCTTCTATGGTTTTCGACTATCATTTTTAGTCCAATGTTGCCATAAATTTTAATATTATGTAGTCTATTAATTATCTTGCCTTTTTAAACATCCATTGGGGCAGAAAAGGTGGTCGAAGGCAAGGAATCACCAAAGAAGCCGAAAAAAAAGCAATTTTGGCAGAATCTTATTACAAACAAGGGGATATGGCAGTCAATAAAATCGCTTTGGAAATAGGTGTTTCAAAAATGACATTTTATAAGTATCTGAGGTATCTAAAAGTCGAAATTGGTAGCTATGTTCATCAAAATGACTCTAAAAGTCAAGTGATTGAAATTCAGTAAGTTATATTTTATAAAATCTAAAAATACAAATCGTAAGTAGTTGATTTTTAGAAAGTTATACTACGCTATGTAATTTTAGGCCCAATAAGGGAGTTGCAACCAACTTGCCAGCAATTGCTTTTAAGTCGGTTTTAGGTTTTTCGTCGTTGAGTAAATTAATCAAGTCACCATTTTCAGCAATCAAGGATATCAATGACATTAAGTGCGATTTACCGGTGCCATAATTACCAACAACTTGTATTCCGAATGATTCTCCAGTACGATTGAAATCCAAGTTTCTGATCATTAGTGGAATCAGGTGATTTTTAAATGTATCAGAGAAAACAAATGTTTTTAATAATGAGTTTTGGTAGTCAGATTCAGAGGTTCTGCTAAATTTTATAACTTCGGTTATTGGTTCAAAGTTTAGTAGTTCTTTGTATTTCATAGTGTGATATGACTTAATTCGTTAATGTTAATTTTTATTCCATTTTCTCTTGAGAGAAAGTATAAATACTCATTATCTATTTCACCTTCCCATTTCACAAAAAGTACATTGTTATTCGAATACTTTTCAAAAAGCCTTTTTATGTCTTGTTTCAAATTGGGTTCTAGCAATATTCCAATGTTTGAGATGGATATCATTTTTCCGTAACTGTTATGATTAGTCGCTGCTTGGTTGAGGATTTTATCTACTTCAGTTGAAACTTTCATAGATAATTTATTGTCGTCATTCCAATTATAAATTGCCTGGGATAAAAGATTGCCAATATCAACGGGTGTGAAGTCGAAAAAAGAGTTTTTATAAAACACAATTTTGTTTTTTGATTGTAATTTTAGATATTCTGACACTTTATTTTCTAGTAGGGTATCCATTGGTTCTTTTAATTTTTGTTTCAACCAACAATTCTTTCACTTCCACATTCAAAATTTTCGCAATGTCATACAATACTTCAAGTCTTGGTTGTTTCCTGTTTTGAACATAGCCATTTACCATATTGTAGCTTTTACAAAGCTGTTCTGCTAGCCAAGTCTGTTTAATTCCTTTTCCTTCCAGTATTTCTTTTATTCTGTTCATGTCATGCAAGCATTAAGTTGCTAAAATAGTATTTTCATTTTTAATATCTCATTTTTCAATATAAAAAGTAATTAAAAATATTTTAGCTGTCGGGCTGGAATCACCATTTGGGCCAAATCTAAACTATCATGTCTCTTAAACTCAATATTTACAAGAATATGTAAGATTTTGATTTACGAGATGAAAAAACAGATATTTTAGATGAGTTTTTGAGATAATTTTCATTGTATCATAGAATGACCGTGTCACTTTTAGTCCAATTTTGCCGTAAATTTTTAGGGCTATTTTGCGTGTTTACCACTTCATTATTTAGTTGTAACTTTAATTAGAAATCAATAATGGATTGCTATGTAACGTGTAAATAATAAGTTGGTCAAATTCTTCCTTTGATAAGATAGCTCCATTTAGGTCTTTTATCATCGAAAGTGACATATTTTTCGATATTATCTTTAAATTTCTGACAAACCTCTCTTTTGGTTAAATATTGCTTTGTGTT
>NZ_CBABQS010000100.1:0-13857 GCF_964672035.1 Arcicella sp. | reverse complement strand
CAACACTTTCTTAATCCCCGCTTCGTTAATATCCCATCAAAGATTATTATCTTGCAAACTTTATTTATATCAACTCTTTTTTAATCGAATGAAATTTAGATTCTTAACCCTTTCGGCACTTTTTTTATGCCTAAATACTTTCGCTCAGAAGGTTTCACAAAATGCCAATTATCAATTTTTCGTGGATTTAACCAAAGTCCAAAATGATAAATTGGAGGTTTCTTTAATTACGCCTAAAATCTTGAAAGACGAAGTGGTTTATAATATGCCTAAGATTGTTCCAGGAACGTATGCCAATTATGATTTTGGACGTTATGTATCTGATTTTAAGGCTTTTGATGCAAATGGAAAGACGCTTTCAATCGAAAAATTAGACAAGAATAGTTATAAAATTAAAGGTGCAAAAGCACTCAATAAAATCACTTATTTAGTGGATGATACTTGGGATTCGCCCGAAATTTCGGGTGAATATGTCTTTGAACCGGCGGGAACGGATATTGAAGAGAATAAATTATTCGCCATTAATTCGCACGGATTTTTTGGCTATTTCACGGACTTAAAACGTCAAACTTACGAGGTAACTTTCACAAAGCCGACGGGTTTCTACGGAGCAAGTTCATTAACAGCATCCAAATCGGATGCAAAAAATGATACGTTTGTTGTGCCAAATTATAACGATTTAGTGGATGCCCCAATTATGTATTCAATTCCCGATACCACAATTTTGAAAGTAGGAGGAGCGGATATTCTGATTTCGGTATTTTCACCCAATAAAAAAGCAACCTCGGCAGAAATTGCGGAGAATGTCAAAACCCTTTTGGAAGCGCAAAAAGAATATTTAGGTGGAACATTACCGATTAAAAAATACGCTTTTATAATTGTACTTTCGGATAATTTGAAGAATGGCAGTTACGGTGCTTTAGAACATTCATATTCTTCGTTTTATTACTTGCCAGAATCATCTTCAGAAGAACTTTCGCAGACGATTAAGGACGTTTGTTCGCACGAATTTTTCCATATTGTAACGCCTTTGAGCATCCATTCGTATGAGATTGGGGATTTTGATTTTAACAATCCAAAAATGTCAAAACACCTTTGGATGTACGAAGGAATGACAGAATACGCAGCAGGTCACATGCAAATGAAGTATAATTTGATTGATTTGCCGAAATATATGGATATGATAAAATCTAAGATCGGCAATATGAACGACCGTTATAAAGATGAGATTCCATTCACGGTAATGTCGGTGGATGTCTTGGAAAAGTATAAAGACCAATACCCGAATGTTTACGAAAAAGGGGCGTTAATTGGCTTGTGTTTAGATATTAAATTACGTCAATTATCGGGTGGAAAATACGGTACGCAAAACTTAATGCGTGATTTGTCAAAATATTACGGAAAAGAGAAATCGTTTAATGATAATGAATTATTTGATAAAATTACGGAGGTTACGAAATTCCCAGAGATTCGTCAGTTTTTTGCCAAATATGTGGAAGGAAAGGAGCCTTTACCGATTCAAGAAACCTTGAAAAGCGTTGGAATTGACTATTTGAAGAGCCGTAAAAAGAAAGAAAAAACCTTGGGATATTCAGTTTATAATTTAGGAATTAACCCAGAATCGAAAGGGATTTTTATCATTGACGAAGATGGCATTGATGAATTAGGCAAGAAATTAGGCTTTAAAGCGGGAGATGAATTGGTATCGTTAAACGGTAAAAAATTAGATTTAACCACTTTCAGAACCGAAAGAAGCGAATATATGGCAAATGCCAAAGATGGTGATGAATTAAATTATGTGGTACTTCGCAAAGACGGCGACAAGAAAGTAGAAGTTAAACTTTCGGGTAAATTATTCATTCCAGAAGTAGAAGAAAAAAATATCCTTTCGCCGATGGAAAACCCAAGCGATGAACAATTGAAATTGCAACAAGCATGGTTAGTTCCTTCGGTGAATTAATTGTAACCTGATAATTTTGCAAATGAAAATAATTGTAATATTATTGAGCTCATTCTTATTCTTTGCTTGCGATAATATCAATAGTAATTTACCCCCACCGCAGGATGGGGGTAAATTTTTTTACCCAACAATCGGTCAATCAGTCGTATATGATGTGGAGGATACGCAATATGAACTTACTGGAAAATTCACGGTAAAAAATTATCAATTAAAAGAGGTAAATATTTCCGCTTTCAAAGATTCGGATGGAAAAGATGCTTTAAGAATTGAACGGTATCGAAGAGAAAATGAGTCTCAAAAATGGGTAATTGAATCCATTTTTATCGCAAAAAAAGAGATTGACAAAGCCCTTAAAACCGAAAATAATGTAACTTACGTCAAAATATCTTTTCCGATGAAAGAAGGTTTAAAATGGAATGGAAACGCTTATAATTCGTTAGGAAATGATAGTTATGAAATGAAAAAAGTCAATCAAGCCTTTCAAACGAATGGTCAAAAATTTGATAATTCCGTAACCGTTATTCAGCAAAATGACTCAACGTTGGTTGATTTGAAAAGACAAATTGAAGTTTACTCGGAAAGGATTGGATTGATTTACCAAGAAAAAATAAATGTATCTTATTGTAATTCAAGTGATTGTCTTGGAAAAGGAAAAATAGATTTTGGCACAAAACACATTTTAAAATTTAAAAGCAATGAGTGATAATGGACAATTAACAATGGATAATTATCAATTAAATTTGGTATTTATTAAGAGCGTTAATATAAAATCTCCACTGAGATATTACCAGAAAATCATTTTCCTCCTAATTGTCAATTATTCATTATCAATTGTCAATTGTAATGCTCAATTGCCCGCCAAATATCTCATTAATTTCAAGGATAAAACTAACTCACCTTATTCGGTTTCAAAACCTTTGGAATTTCTTTCTCAACGTTCGGTTAATCGTCGTCAGAAACAGAATATTACGGTCAAAACTCGTGATTTACCCGTTAATCCAGCTTATATTTCCGAAATCAAAAAAACGGGGGCAAAGATTTGGTTTACGTCTCGTTGGATGAATGCGGCTTTAATTCAAACGTCCGATGCCAATTTACAGACCATTTTGAAAATGTCTTTTGTGAAAGGGTTGGAAGTAAATGGAACGGTTGATAATCCAAGTACTCGATCGGCAAGAAAAGAATCTAAGTTTGAAAGCCTTGATATTCAGTCGTTTGATTATGGAAAAGCCAAAGTTCAAAATGAAATGATTGGCGTAAATGTCATGCATGATTTAGGTTTTAGAGGTGAAGGAATGATGATTGGGATTTTGGATGCAGGTTTCAATAATGCCGATAAAATTCCAGCTTTTAAAGCTCTCTATGATGAAAAAAGAATCGTTGGAACGTATGATTTTGTTAAAAAAGAGCCATCTGTTTATGAAGATGACGAACACGGAACCGAGGTTCTTTCGTGTATGGGCGCATTTTTGGAAGGAACGATGGTTGGTACTGCCCCAAAGGCATCTTTTCTACTACTTCGGTCAGAAGATGCACCCTCAGAATACATCATTGAAGAAGCCAACTGGCTTTTTGCGGCTGAATATGCGGATAGTGTAGGGGTAGATTTGATTAATTCTTCGTTAGGATACACTACTTTTGATGATGCAAAAACGGACCATACTTACGCACAATTAGATGGAAATACAACTATTGTGGCTCGTGCGGCAGACTGGGCAGCGGGCGTTGGGATTGTCTGTGTAATCAGTGCTGGTAATGAAGGAAGCAGTGCTTGGAAATATGAAGGAACGCCTGCCGATGCTGATTCTGTGTTGGCAGTTGGGGCAGTGGATGCCAATAAATCGTACGCAAGATTTAGCTCATTGGGTATCCCAACCGACCCACGCATCAAGCCTGATGTGGCGGCGATGGGGCAAGGAGTGGCCGTAATTGCACCAAATGGTAGCTTTACAACTTCTTCGGGAACTTCATTCTCTTCGCCCATTTTGTGTGGTATGGTGGCTGGATATTGGCAAGCTAATCCAACGCTAACGGCCATGCAAGTAATGGCTAATGTCAGGAAATCAGGTAGTCAGGCGGATAAACCCGATAAGAATTTGGGGTATGGAATTCCGAATTTGTACAAGGTTTTAGGAGTTCAAGCAGAGGTTGCTGACTTTTTTAAAGTCTATCCAAATCCCACAAATAAAGAAATTACGCTTGAAATGAATGATTTTTTGGGTAAAAATTATGAGGCAATTTTAATGGATATTTCGGGACGAGTTCAGCAGAATGAAACCATCAAAAACCGTATTCAAACGATTTCAATCGAGAATATACCTAAAGGGATTTATTTTTTGAGGGTTGGAAATGAAGAAAAAAGTAGTGTGGTGAAATTTATAAAAGACTAATTAATCTCCAAAATAACGTCATTTGTCAGTAAATGCTTTAATTATATCGTTTTATCAAATTTTAATAAATTCTTCTTCATATATTTCCGTCAAAAATATTATTAAATCAAATAAATATCCATGAAAAAGCTAAAATTTTTAATGACATTTTGCTTAATTATTACAGCATTAGGCACTTATGCACAATTTGGACAAGGGGGCGGCGGCGGCTATCAACAACTTTCTCCCGAAGACCGTGCTTATAATCAGACCAAGCAAATGAAAAAGATGCTAACTCTGACTAAAGAGCAGTTTGATCAAGTAGAAATTGTCAATGTGAAATATGCGTTGTTGATGGATTCTACAATGAAAGCAAACGGTGGATTTTCTCCTGAAATGAGAGAAAAAATGAAGCCAATGATGGAGGCAAAAGACAAAGAATTAAAGCCCATTTTAACGGAGGAACAAAATAAATTATACGAAGAAAATCGGAAGAAAATGGGGGCTGGTGCAGGCAGAGGGCCAAATAATTAAGTAGTTTAGATTTAGCTCAAAAAATAAAAAGCCTTCAAATTATTGATTTGAAGGCTTTTTTGTGCAGACGCAGACAACACCTCTAATATAATTACATACAAACTATTACAAAAAAAAATTAAATTTTGGGTCACCTATTTGGAGGTTTTCATGATGAAAATTAGTATTTTACAATAAAAAATTTAATATTGTTTCAAAAATAAATAGTTGCTTAAATATCAGATTTTGCGATAAGTAGCATACGCATTAAACCGATGAATTTTTAATGACCGAGCAGTAAAGAAAACCTTCATTTTGGGACAAAATATCATATTTTGAGAGGGTTGGAATTACGTTTTTTATTCCGTTAATCTTTGTGTTCTTACCTTTAAAAGACACAATTGATGGATCACCAAAACCTGTCAAGAACGGTGGAGTATATTTTGCGGTAGCACCTTTAGAATAAGTATTTCACGCTTTAATAAAAAATAATGAAAAGAAGAACCTTTATTAAAAACTCATCCTTAACTGCTTTGGGCGTAAGTGCCTTTGGAATATTGGACTCATACAGTAAATATTTTGTTTTCGTCAACGATTTGAAAGTAAATGAACAGCGTATTGTAAATCGTATTACGGAATTATCCAAATTTGGAATGGATGAGAAGGGGCATGGCTACAGGGTTGCTTTTACAAAAGGAGACATTGAAGGACGGGCATGGTTTATGGAGCAGATGAAAGGGGCTGGGCTTGATCCCACCATTGATGCAGCGGGAAATATCATCGGTAAACGAAAGGGGGAAAATCCAACCCTAAAACCTATTGCCTTTGGTTCGCACATTGATATGGTACCCGATGGTGGAAACTATGATGGACCTTTAGGTTCTATCAGTGCTTTGGAAGTAATTGAAGTGCTAAATGAAAATAAAATGATGACCGAGCACCCGCTGGAAGTAATCATTTTTTCCAATGAAGAAGGGGGTACTATTGGGAGTATGGCGATGTCAGGCGGACTCACCAAAGAAGGTTTGCAACAGAAAAGTCAAAGCGGATTAACCATGGCTGAAGGAATAAAAGCGATTGGGGGCAATCCTGACAATATTGAATCGTGTGTCCGAAAAAAGGGTGATCTACACGCATGGTTAGAATTGCACATAGAACAAGGGGGCATTTTGGAGAAAGAAAACCTACAAATTGGTGTAGTAGAGGGTATTGTAGGCATTGTCCATTGGGAAGTAACAGTTGAAGGGTTTGCCAATCATGCTGGTACCACGCCTATGAATATGCGACAAGATGCCTTGATGGCTTCCTCAAAATTTATAATAGCCGTAAATGAAGTAGTTAACTCTGTAAAAGGAAATCAAGTTGGGACTATTGGAAAAATTGGAGCAACACCCAACGCTTACAACGTTATTCCTGGTAAAGTAGTATTGGGTTTAGAGATACGAGATTTATCAGCCGATAAGATTGAAATGCTATTTCGTGAAATAGAAAAACGGGCAGCATCAATAGCAACAACAAGTAAAACGACTATCAGTTTTAACAGGCAGGCAAACGCATCAAAATCGGCGCTCACCGACAAAACATTACAGCAAGCAATTAACACATCTGCCAAAGCCCTTGGTTTTAGTACAAAATTTATGCAAAGCGGTGCTGGTCACGATTCACAAGAAATCGCAGCAATTGCTCCTGTTGCCATGATCTTCGTTCCAAGTGTAGGGGGTATTAGTCATTCATACAAAGAATTTACCAAAGCGGTGGACGTTTCCAATGGGGCTAATGTGCTTTTACATACAATTTTAGCCATTGATAGAAATAAAGGTTAATGCTCACAGAAGTCAGTTTCGACTTCGTGGTAATTTATGGATTTGGTCGTAGGTTTAGCGAAGTATTCCTACGACCTGTATCCGTGGCGAGGGTCTCCATTCGCCAACTTGCGAAAGCTACCTCCGTGGTCGGTGTCTTCATCGCATCATCATGCGAAAGCAAGATTCCTATCTCCGTTTAACTTCCACGTAAAAACCATGGATACGAGTTGCTGTATTTCTTCTTCAGTGAGTTTGATAAAACGCATCAACGAAGATATAAAAAGATATACTTTTAGGGTGGCTAATTACTGCGAAGGATATTGAAAAATAATTTTGCTTATGCGGTTAGGTTGTCTTGTGAAAGTCTATATTCTTATGCTACACTACCTACTTTTTAGTATTTTTTCTGATAAATGTCTCTACTACATTAAACATATTCACGGTCCAAAACTCGGCTGTGCCGTGGTCTGCACCAGCAAGCGTATAATATTCAAATACTTTCCCGTTTTCTTGCAGTTTTTTGGCTAAAAGTTCACTCTGATTGAAAGGAACAATACGATCCATGTCTCCATGAGCTATCAATATGGGTGGGATTGCGGATGTTTTATTGATATAGTTCAGAGGATTCGTTTTTTGGGATTTTTCTGGATTTTCATTGACAGTAAAACCTCCAATCAACATTCCTTCTGGACTATCGGGTTTATTGTGATTAAAAATTGAAGGAAAATCTTGCATTTTAGCAATATCGGTTGGACCATAAAAATCCACAACGGCATTTACTTTATCCGAATATTCGGTGTATTCTTCCGTATCCAAATCTTTATTTCCTGAACTAATCCCTGCAAAAACGGAAGTATGACCTCCAGAAGAGTCTCCCCAAATAAAGATATTTTCTGGGTCAATATGATACTTTTCGGCATTTTTGCGCATAAATCTAATGGCGGTTTTTGCATCTTGAATTTGAGCAGGAAAAGGACTTACTACAGAAGGGCGATATTCAACTATGGCTACCAAAAACCCCCGTTGAGCAAATTTTGATAGCTGGGGAATTACCTTATAAACGTCTTGCTTCATCCATGCTGAACCTTGAACGTAGATTACGCAGGGTAATTTCTTCTTTTCTGACAGATTTGGCGAAAGAATTTGTAAACTTAAATCCAAATTATCTCTTTTTGTATAGATTATATTTGGCGTGTACATTACCATAACTTCTGGCTTAAACAATAGTTTTTTATTGCTTTTTATAGTAGAAACTGAAACAGGAAACTTAGCGATTGAAGGTTTCATAGAAGATTGAGCGTGAGAATATTGCATGATCAATATTCCAAATATGGTTAGGATTAATCCTTTCATAATAAATGTATTTTTTGTCTAAAATTACTCAATTTAGAAGGTTCAAAGAAACGTTAGATGCTAAATTGAGTAATTAATATCGGGGGATAATCGATTGGATTATTTATATTGCTGGTGTGAATAACCCCAGTGAAATGCCGAGCTAAACGAGCCATTAATAATCTAATTCAGTTTTATGTTTTTCAATAAAGTCAACCCACTTCATGGGCTGTTTACCCGTAATAGAAGGGAAGTTATCAAATGTATCATCAGCTCCTGGTATTGTCCCTGCTGCATAACGTTTCCAATGTTCATAGACACATCCCATATAAGCCATTTCAGCCCCTGCTTCCTGCATAACTTTCAAAAATACTTCGGGGGAAAGTGGCTCATAGCGGAAGGGTTTGCCAATAATAGAAGTCATTAACGATGCCATTTCAGGGTAACTTAGGGCATCATATCCTAACCTGTAAGTTTGTCCACTATGTACGCTTGGATTTGCCAAAGCCAAAGCCGCTACTTGTGCCACATCTCCAACATCAACCCAACTTAATCTGGCACCTTCTACATAAGCCTTAATTATGCCATTTTCGATTGCCTTCTTACCGCCGTAACTCAGCACATTCTGCATAAAAGTTTCGGGACGTAAATGGGTAAATGAAAAACCGCACCATTCAATATACCGTTCAATTAATTGATGCCATGCCCAATGGGCAACGGAGGTATCATCCCGACCACACGCTCCCAAATGCACAATAGTTGAAACGCCCGCTTTTTTAGCATTGTCTAAAAAGGCTTTACTCTGTCGTAACATATCAACGGTGTAACCTGTAACGAGAAGAACCCTATCAACATCTTTGAGAGCAGACAGATGGGTACTTTCATCATCAAAATCAAGGATGACTGTTGCAATGCCTTTTGCTTTGAAGGGAACTGCTTTTTCGGGTGAGCGTACTGCGGCTATAAGCTCAATGTCGTTATTCGACAAAAGAAATTCTATGGTTCTGCTACCGACTTGTCCAGTAGCTCCAGTAATCAGTATTTTTGGAAGGTTTGTATTGGTCATTCTATGTTTATCTGTGATGCAAATTTAACTATTAAAGTCATAGTTTCGTTCATAAGGAATGCTGAGAGATAGACAAATATATATTTCAAATAGGATGAGTATTAATCCAAAATATTTTTATTTATGCAGTAGCTCAGGTCCTGCCGAGTTACGCTTATCAAAAAGCCCTCAGGGCATTCCTTGAATACAAAATCAAAAGTTTCAAAATATACTATATCCGTGGTCGGTGTCATCGCCGCACCATCGTGCAAAAGTAAACAAACAATGCTAATCTTTAAATTCATCTACAATTTTGGCGTATGTCAAAGTTTGCTTGATGTTTGAATGTCCCAGTATTTTTGAAATTACCTCGATATCCATGCCGAGCATTAAAGATTTAGTGGCAAACATGTGTCGTGTAATATGACAAGTAAATAGTTCGTATTTTGGAACTAACACAATTTTAGGAACACTCTTTTCAAATCTAATTACTTCTATGTCATAATCGAGTGTAGCTCTCTTGCCAATTTCCTTTATATAAACGTTCATCCGCTGATTCGTAAGTATCGCATTGTTTTGGTATTGTAGTCCTTATATTTGGTAATAAGTACTTATGCCTCCGGTATTAAGGGAATTTGCACATGTTTTGCAATCCGCATGGCACTCACTGACTTTTGAGGAACAATACTAATTACTCTATATTTTCCCTTGTCTATATTTGGGTCACTAAAAAAGGTATTATGTTGAAAAAAAAAGGTATTGAATACGGAAGCAAAAGCATGAAAAAACCTTCCAAATATCCATTTTTCAATGATTTTGAAAGGTTAATCAATACATTAGTATTAAGTGTGTGTGGAGACGGAGAGATTCGAACTCTCGTCCAGACAAGGAAACCGATAACTTTCTACACGTTTAGTCTTGATTATTTTTTCGAGACAGGCAGGGTTCAAGCCAGACCTTTTTCTATCCTTATCCTCTCTGTACTAAATGTTTGCTTAGAGAAATCACAACATTCGACTTTGCGAAGCGTCCCCCCAAATCTCCACGGCAAAGTTTAGCGGAGTGGGAGGTGGCGAATAATCACAATCTAATTGGGATTACTCAAAACGAAATTCAATTAAGAATTAAGCTGCCATGGCATACTGAGTATTGCCAGTTGTTTGTTTGGACTGATTAGTTACGGGAGGTCAAGACCAACTCCCGACGTGCTTACTACCGACCTGCACAAGCTGTCAATACCGGTCGCCCCCATGTTGTAATTGAATTGGGATTGCAAAGGTAATAGAGTTTTTGGATATATCGTAATAAATTTACTACAATAAATTCGACAACGGATTGAACGGATTTTACTGATTTACACCGATAAAAGGTTTGTTTTAATTTGCATAAAATAGGGCGTTTATTGTGATAAATTTACAATAAAAAAATCCAAAAATCTGTTCAATCCGTGGTCTAATTTCGTAGCATCACTTCCCAACTCTCACCGTCAATCCACCAAAGGCAAAAGTTCCTGAAGCGGGTTCAAAATAACGATTGGCGGTGGCATTTATTTGAACGTTTGCATTGTAAATTTCGTTGAATAAATTATTAATTCCGATGAAAGGTTCGATCACTAAATGCTTCAATTGTTTTCGATATCCCAATCTTATATTTACCGTTGCATAGCCCGTATTTGTGGTCAAATTAGCATCGTCAGCGTAGAGTTTGCTGATACTTCTTACCTGTGCAATTGCGTAGATTCCTATGCGTAGAAAGTATCTTATTTCACCGTAAATATTGTGTTTGGGGATTCCTGGTAGTATATTTCCGTCAAATTTACCTGCCGTTGTCTGGTAAGATTTGTACTGAAAATCTGAATAGGTATAATTGAGGAATGTCGTTAATCCCGAACGGATTTTATAAGTCAATCCCATTTCTAACCCTTTTCTTTCCGATAATCCTGCATTTCGAAAATAGGTTTTTCCAACCTGATTGGCCAATTGATAAGGCACAATTTCATCTTCAACTTCGATGTAAAAAACCGAAATGTCGGCTCTGAATTTTTTACCCAAAATGCCTTTGTAACCTACTTCATAATTTCTTGATTTTTGCGGACTCAAATCAGGATTAAAACCGCCAAGTCCCGTAGGATTATTGGATAAATCATTCAAGGAAGGCGTTTCGAAATTGGTGGAAACGTTGGCAAATACGGAAGTCGAAAGGGTAGGAGAGAAGGATAACCCCGCCATTGGACTGAATCGTTGGAAAAATTGCGTGGCGGATTGATTGCCATCCGAAAGAAATTTATCCGTAACCTGTAAATGAATATCGTCAAAACGGGTATTTACCGATAATTTCAAGGTCGGAATTATTAAAAATTCTTGTAATAAAAATACCCCAATATTTCTAAATTCTTCGATTTGGTCGAGCCTTAAAGTGCCTTCTTTTCCTGCTAAATTATCAAAACGTTGTCGATTATCTTGTTGATTTTCAAGGTCTATACCTGTTTTTAGACGATAATTTTTAGTTGTAAATTGATAATTAAATCCTCCACCCACAAAATCCCGGTTGAAGGCAATTTGACCGCTGGTTTGAAGAGCTTGTCGGCTTGCAAAATCACGATTCAAATAAAATCCTCGAACATTAATTTGATGTTTTTCATTGAAAATATGGTCATAAATTAAGGCAATTCTTTTCTGTTTGAAGGTTTCGGAAGCGTCAAAAGTAATATTTTGGGGACGAGATTGCTGACGGTTTTTATCAATTTCTGATTGAATCAACGCTCCTGGGTCTTCTGCCCTTGGACTATCAATATAATTGGCTAAAAATGTGAGTTTATTTTTATCCGTAAAATTGAAAATAAGTTTTCCATTCAAAAAATTACGTTCAATCGAACTGTGCTCACGGTAGCCCGTACTTAGCAGGCGGGAGGCGGAGACAAGATACATGACTTTTCCTAATGCTTGCCCAGTTTTAAATTGGTACCGTTGTAATCCGTAAGCCCCAACGTTGGCTTGAAATTCGGCAAAATTTTCTTTCGCATTTTCCGAAAAAATACTAATGACACCGCCCGAAGCATTGCCATATAGCCCCGATGATGGCCCTTTTATCACTTCCATGCGCTCCATAGTTCCCACATCCAAATTTCCCACTTTTGCTGTGCCGTCGGGAATAGATTCTGGAATACCATCTAAAATAATTTTTATGCCTCTAATACCAAATGATGCCCTCGCTCCAAAACCCCGAATAGAAATCCGTAAATCTTGGGCAAAATTTTCAGAATTCATCGCAAAAACACCAGGAATTGCGCCTAAAGATTCAAAAAGGGATATTTTGGATTGCCCTACTTGTAATCTCGATTGGTCGATAACGGTGATTGAAAGCGGGGTTTGAATGTCTTTGGCAATAAACCTTGAGGAAGAAATGGTAACAGGTTCGAGTTCTTTTGAGGTCGTAGTTGTGTCGGTTTGAGCAAAAACTGCTACTGAATTTAAGGTTAAGAGGGTAATAAAAAGTTTATACATATTGCTGACGAGTTTATGGACAAAGATACTAATTTCTATTTGTTGTCTATATCAAAAAACAATATCAGACCCGTAAATTATCTATTCTCTTTTTTTCTACACTGCTTATAAGAACTATGTGGTTGCAAAAAAACCCTGAAAAGTCGAGACTTAACAGGGTCGTATTATGGGTCGGAGTATTAAAAATTTAAGAAAGTAAGGATTATAACCTTGAATGTTTTAATACAAAGGGGGCGTGGAGCATCGTCACTTTAAGTCCGCCAACTTTAGGGTCAAATAACTCCACTTCCTTTGCGAATACGGTTTTGGAATTGACAGCTTTGCTTTCGTTGTTTTGCGTCCGCCAACACATTGCAGCGTGCAAAACTTTCCACCCCCGTAAGGTCTTTCCCGAAGCTCGCCCTCTAAAAACGTCCGCCAACAATTATAGATTTATGCTCATTTCGGGAAAAATTTTCAACCACAAAACATCAACATTTATATTAATAATAGTTGATGTGCATTGGCAGTTATTCCAGAATAGACAATATAAAATTGTAAATCAGAAATTGAAATTTCGGAAACTAAACCTTAGAAAAATCGTGGAAAACAGGTAGAAAATATCTACAAGAAAGGAATCTTTAAGGGAATTCCGCCACATCGTTTTCAAAGATTTGGTTTAGCTATATCGAGGCTTTTGGTTTGAATTCTCATGAAAATCATAAGAATTCAAACACCTTAGCTCTGCCAAAACTCTCTTCATGGCGGTAAAAAGATTTGATTTTTATCAATTAATATTGGAAATCTACGTTTAGAAATCTAATTATGTATTTTTAATTATTGTGCCAAATTTTAGTAAAAAGCAATAATTGATTTTTACTTCCCTGCTATCTGGCGGAAATGCTTGGATATAAAATCTTTTTACAAAAGCCGTGCCAAGTTTTCATTAGTTGTAAGTTGAGCGGGGTGCGTAACCTGATGAGTTATGAATTTAAAAAACTAAAAGTGAACTTTTTATTCCCAAATCGAGCTCTTTTTAACTCATAACTCATAACTCATAACTCATAACTCATAACTCATAACTCATAACTCATAACTCATAACTTCTTTACTTACTTCATGAAGACAATCATCATAATTGCGGTCTAAAAACCAAAGGCATTCTTGGAAAGAAAAGTTTTTGGGAATAGGGATTTTGTAGTTTATAATTTGAAAAAATTAATTTTTGCAAGATACAGAATTGAGTTTTGTTAAAAAATTGGCAAATTGCGGGAAATGTACCACAGACTTCTGAATCTGTATTTTATGGAACAAACAATTTATACAAAATATATCAATTCGCCTTTGGGAG
>NZ_CBABQS010000099.1:0-14075 GCF_964672035.1 Arcicella sp. | reverse complement strand
ACAATTATACAATTCACTTAGAATTACAAAACGCACAAATAAGCTTTATTTGTGCGTTTTTGCTTTAAAATCCCCCTTTCTTCTTATCTTTATAATACATATTCAGACTGATATAATACACTTTTTACCGCACCAATTACCGCACCCATGAATATAAAGTTTCAATTGATTGAATCTAAGCAAGATTCTAACGGTTTATGTCCCGTTTTCCTTCGGTATTTCTACGCTGGGAGTGATTTACGTTATTTTACTGGTGAGAAGTGCAAACTTACTGACTGAGACGGCGACAAAATGAAATTCAGGCGTTCACATGAAGGACGGCAACATGCTAATGAGCGTCTTTCTTAACTCCGCTCCGATTTATAGAGTGCAGCACATCACTTCAAACTGCAAAGAATTATTCCAACTCCTCAGCAACTTAAAGACTGCATCGCTCCACAATCAGTTAAAAAAGAAATTGTTATTAGTTTATCACTGATTGATGTTTACGATGATTTTTATAAGCATAGCGAAACCGAAGGCAAGAAGTTGAGTACGTTGAAATCGTTGAAAACTACTCGCAATCATCTGGCCCAATTTTGTGCTACTAACCCTACACTCGTCAATAATTTTACAGATGGTGTCTATAATGCATTTATTGCTTGGATGGTCTCTAATTTCGAGTATCAGCCTAATTCTTTGGGATTGCACACCAAAAATTTAAATACATTTTTTCATTGGTGCGAAAAAGTTAGAAGGATTCAACTTTCACACGAACATGCTCAAATGAAAGTAACCAAATTGCAGATTGATAAAATCTTTCTCACTCATGAAGAAATAGAATCAATCCGTGAAGTTGAATTACCTGAACACTTGGACAGAATTCGAGATACCTTTTTGTTTGCTTGTTACACCGGCTTGCGACACTCTGACCTATTCCGATTATCAAAATCTAATATTGTAGAATATAAAGGCAATACTTTAATTTCATTCGTTCCTCAAAAAACTGATTCGTTCTACTCAAAATCCAGAAAGAAAATCGAAATTGTATTGATACCCGAAGCCGTTGAAATTATTGAGAAATATAAAGAGACTCATTATAAGGCTTTGCCAGTAATTAGCAATCAGAAAATGAATGAAGCGTTGAAAATCATTGGAGAAAAGCAGGCATAGATGATAAAATAGAGGTTTTTACGTACAAGAATAATCAATCTGTCAGTGAAGAGATTGAGAAATATAAGCTCATTACCTGCCATTCTGCCCGTCACACCTTCGCAACGCAATCTTTGAGCCGTGGGGTACCCATTGAGGTTGTTCAGCAATTAATGGGGCATTCTGATATAAAAACGACACAGATTTATGCTAAGTTAGTGGACGAGTATAAGCACCAGACTCTACTTAATGCGTGGAAAAGGGTGTGATATTGTTTTTTCTATCATCTATTAGCGCTACTGTATTTTACTTTGGCAGAACTCATTAATCTCCGTAGTCAAGTGACTAAAACTGTTTCGAGTCAGTAAATTATTTCTAAACAGCTATGAATAGAATAATTCAGAACTTAATAGTTTACTTAAATAATTAAACATTTTGTATTTACAGTTCGCTCAGAGGGCTTTTTGAGAATTGTAACTCGGCAAGAGCCGAGCTAATGCTGGGAAATAGATAAGTATAATTTTTATAGGCGGTTGGTGTGTAAGCGTAGTGGTTATATTGGGAAGTCCTGAGAATGTGGTTCTTAGGACTTTTTTTGTGGTATTTGACCGAATAATAAGATTTTTGATGGATTTATTAACGATAAATTGTGAAACAGTAATCTTTAAATAAATTTTACACTGTTGAAATTAATGATTAATCACTCTTATAATTTTTAAAAATTCATATAGCCATGAAATCTTTTCTCGCAATCTTTATTTTATCAATTTTGTCATTCAATTCATTTTCACAAGTTAAGCTTAAGGCTTTTTTTGAGAGGAAAGTTGATACGCTTGTTTCTGATTCAAAGAAAGAATTGACACAAACTTTTAAGATAACAGTACCCAAACAAACTTTTATGGGAACTGTAACATTTTCGTTTGTTAAAAATGATTTCCAACCTGATGATGCCGAAATATTTTTGCCGAATAATAGAACTTTGGAATTTGACCCAAGTAAAGAAGTAAGCAAGGAATTTAGTATCAAATTTCCAAGAAACATGAAAAATGATAGGATGATTATCTTGGAATTAAAAGCTACGAAAGCGGATGGTAGTGTATTAACCTTAGAAGACGGTATTACAAAATATAGTATTTACATAAAGCCTTTTGTAGATGATAGTTTGAGTGATGAGAAAAAAAATGGTTATGAATTTTGGTTATTTACTGGTAGTAATCTTGATTTGTTAGATGGCCCTATTTTTAAAGATTTGTATTTTAAAGGAAGTGTATTAGTAAATGCATCTCCTAAAAACTCTAAAAATTGGTTTTATTTGACGTTTGGTAAAAATAGATATACTCAACAAAATGATTCATTAGTAAGAGTGCCATTTAGTAATGGCATTAAAAATTTTGATGGTGATTCCATTTCTATAACAAAGGGTTATTATAATGCTAAACGTACAATAGTTACGGATAATCTATTTGCAAGTATTGATTATTTAAGAAAGATAGACTATTTTTCTTCAGAAACTAAAAAATTGTTCTTTACGGGAGGCTTTTATTTCGGACTTCAAACTATTACAAAATCGTATCAAAATTCTAATATAGTATCGAAAACAAAGCAGGTAGTTTTTAAGAGAGATACTTCATTTCAACCTATGCTAACTCAGGAAGTTGTAAGACAGTTCAATTATAACTTAAGTTTAGGTTTCACTTATATTATTAGCACAAATGCTGTTAATATTAAAACCCAATTCTTATCAGGTATTAATAATTTCAATTACCCATATTCAACTATATCTACACTAACTAAGGAGTATAATTACTATGCTGTTGATAAAAATTTATTTGCACAAATAAAGTTAGAGGCCACGGTACTAAATCCTGGTATTTCTTTAGGCTTCGAGGCTTTCCTAAGACAGCAAAGTATTCCATTGTTTAATATATCTTTGACAAAAGTATTCGATTTAAAAAATTTAGGCTCGCTTTTTGGAAAAATATCAACCATAAAAATTTAGAGTTTGAAACAGACTAAAAATTTAACCTCAAGAATTAATCGCTTTTATTCAGAAAAAAGATGAAAGAAATATTATCAATAATTCTCAGTATCCTTTCAATTAATTTGTTATATGCACAGTCTTCCGAGTTCAATCAGCCTTGGACTGGTGAAAATTCTGTTATTGTAATTGATGCTTTTTCAGGAAATGATATTGATTGGAATAAAATGAAAACTGATAAAAAGGTAGTGGGTGTTATTCATCGAACTTCCAAGGGAATGGTAGCAGATACTAAGTATTTAGCAAGAAAAAATAAGGCTTTACTGGAAGGCTACCTTTTTGGTTCATATCATTTAGGACTTGCTGGTGATGCAGTAAAGCAGGCAGATTTCTATTTAAAAACGGTTGGAGATACTCAGAATGTACTTTTGTCGCTGGATTTGGAAATTATTGATACTGCTCATATGTCGCTGGCGAATGCTGAGGTTTTTGTAAATAGAATATTTGAGAGGACTGGCAGGTTTCCATTCATTTATTGTAATAGAGACGTGCTTTTACAAATTAATAGTAAGTATGATAGTTCAAGTGTTTTTGCAAAGTGTGGGTTGTGGTATGCGAGATTTAGGAAAGATATTCCAACATTTGATAGCAAGGTTTGGAAGACATACTCACTATGGCAGTTTAGTAGTGAGATAAATTGTACTAAAACTGGTACATGTTTGTATAATGTGCCTGGTACTGCTTTTGATATGGATGTGAATGTATTTAATGGAAATAGGGAGGCATTAAAGGCAGTTTGGACGAAGTGATTTTTCCAATTATTATTAACCAAAAATAATTTAAGATTTTGCTCAATCTTGCAAAGGTTTTGTTGAAAGATATAGGCAATAATATAGAAATTATTTCTTATACGACTTTACAGAAATGGGTTGGCTTCTTAGCTGTGGCTCATAGCCCGAACCAAAAGACTGAACTAAGCCTGCAGCTCAAGCCTTTGCATCTTGTTTGCTTAAATTGTCTCCTTTGTTTACATTGTAATTGCCAGAAGAACTAATATGCCAAACGTGTCATGCTCCACCTTTAACTTTTTTCATCTCCATTCTTGACATTTCAAGTCCAGAGAAATTAGACATTAAATTTTGCATTTATTCTTTGTTTAAATTATTTATTTCCGTGTCTGGTGTCCTCACCAGGCATTAAGAGAAATTAATTTAACTAACTGACTATAAGTTAGTTATGAAAAAATAGCTTGGAAAATAGCTGACGCAAATTGGCTGGTCTGGGCGACCCCGTTCAACAATCAGCCACGGGGACGGAGTGGTTCTACCAGTCAAGGATGGAACGAAAAGGGCTTGTGGAAGGTGGGGGATTTGAAACTCGTCCGCCCGAACGTCTGCCGATATAAATTACTGATACTGAGTTACTTGCAAATGTTCAAAAGGTTTCCGTCCGCCGAAACAAAAGTACAAAAGAATTCCTAATGTTCAATAACTTCCGTCAGCTCCCACTTGCCACAAGCCCATGTTATCTGCTGTGCTTCTTTCACTTCGTCAATTTTGTTGCATCGTTTAGTCGTTGGGCTACGTTGTCCCAATTGATGATGTTGAAAATTGCGTCCACAAAGTCGGCACGTTTGTTTTTGTATTTTAGATAATAAGAATGTTCCCAAACGTCAATAACCAACAAAGGAATACAACCCCATTGTGTTAATTTTTCGTGGTTTTCACATTGTAATATTGTCAAACTGTCGCTGTAAGGTTGATATGCTAAAATTCCCCAACCGTTACCGTCCACATTTTTAGAAGTTTCGCCAATAAGTGCTTTTAGTCTGTCAAACGAGCCAAAGTTTTTATCTATTCGTTTTAAAAGTTCGCCTGTTGGTTGGTTTTGCTTGTTGGTTAAGTTTGTCCAAAAAATGGAATGTAAAATATGTGAAGATGAATGAAAAGAAAGTTTTTTTGTCCAAAAGTCCACCGTTTCAAGGTTATTGTCGTCCAATGCCTTTTTAATCATAGAAAGGTCTTTGTTTGCTCCTTTTACTGCTCCACCGTGATGAAAAGTGTAGTGCAAATGCAAAGTTTCAGTGTCCATATAGGGCTCTAAAAAGTTCTCTGAATAGGGCAAAGGTTGATGAACAAAGTTACCGTTGGCATCCACTAATTTGTCAATGTTATTGCTGGTCAAATTTTGGGCAAACGCATTGTTTGAGCCAATTATAGAAGTGACACCAACCAAAGCTCCTTTTGTTAAAAATTCTTTTCTGTCCATTTTTTTTGTATTATCGAATTTTCAAAATTCGGTTTTCAGTTTGTGTTTAAAAGGTCGTTCATAGCATAGGAGATAACGATCGAGTATTTGCGAAAGTTTTGTCGTACTTTTTGTATTTTTTGGTACTTTGCTAATTTTTCGTTGTACTATTCTTGTCGTACTTCTTGTATTGTTGATAAATTGAATAAAATAAATGTATTAAGATGCTGTTTATTTGAGCTTCATTAAGTACATAAAACACTCCATTTTTGATTTAAAATTCAAATTGTGATACAATTGTATTAATAATTCCCAAAAGGTAGGCATTAACCATTATTCTTACAAATGATTTTATTAATTGGTAATATTATAGCTTTCAAGCATAGAAAAGAGCGATGTACATTTAATAGTGCATCGCTCTTTTTTTTAGTCTCTGTTTTTGTGGCGTTCTTTTAGTTTCAATCTTCGGGTTTGCATTTCGTCTAATAATAATTGGCTGTTCCAACCTTCGTAGCGGGCTACTTGCTCGAAGGTGAGCCACTTCCCTCCTTCTATGCCGTAATGTTTCTTGATTTTTCTGAGTCTTCTTTGGGCGGTCTTGATGTCGCAGTCTCGCCATACTTGGATGTGGGAGGAGTTTACTAAGAAGGTAAATTTAAAGTCTCCCTCGGCGGTTTCTCTCTTTGGTTTTTCTGCTTCTTTTTTCTCGGATTCGTAGGCGTTTATAAAATCTTCAAAAAGTGATAATTGAATTTGGCTCATGATGGTCAAAAGGGCTGTATTACTGATGGTTACGAGTACTAAGTTAGATATTTGTAGCATCATTTACAAGTCAATATTATAATCAATATCTCGATGAAAAAGTTACTCACGCTCGCATTTCTTCTTACCTCGATTAATGCGTTTTCTCAGTCGATGCCATTGGTTACGGTTCGGTGTACCCGTGTTATTGATGGTGATACTTTTGAAATTATCTGGAATGGTGTAAAAACGAATTGCAGAATCTTGAATGTTGATGCACCCGAATTGAAGCAGGATTTTGGATTGCAAGCCCGTGATACCTTAGTCAAATATCTTGATAGAAAACTGGTAATTATCCAACAAATTCAAGGCACGAAGAAAACGGATTTGTACGGTCGTTTACTGGTAAATGTTTGGAGTCCATTACTTACTATTCGATTGGATATTTACTTGGTAGCTTCTGGTACAGTTTGGTACGATGATGTAAATGGGAGTTATCCACCGTCTACAATTGCTCAACGAAACGCACAAAATTTAAGAAACGGGTTGTTTGCTTGTGATGATTCAATTACCCCTGCACTTTTACCACGGCTATACAGAAAGATGCCAGCAAAACAAAAGCAACTTTACAGACAAGAATGTTGGTAGTGACTTGGACTTAGTGGGAATTACCTTGGATTTACCTTGGAATTGCCTTGGAATTACTACGGATTTAAGCCGGTAGGCATAATCATAAAAATTACTTTGTAAAACTTTAAAACTTTCGCTAAAAATGGCAAGACAAACGGGTATTCTCGGCATTCAAGGAACTGTCGGGGGCTTAACTTTCGGGGCAAATGGCAACATTTCTCAGGCCCAAAAACCACGGGCAATTACGGCAGTGCGTACGTTGGAAAACAATTCGGAATTTGGTAATGCGGCATCCGCTGGAAAAACGGCTCGTGATTCATTCCGTCAGGTTGTGGCCAACATTTCTGACAAAATGATGACCTCACGGATGACCAAAAAGATGCGTGAAATTGTTTCTACTGATGCGGTGAATGATCGTGGTCAGCGTGGGGTAATTGATGCGGAAATTGAATTATTGAACGGCTTTGAATTTAATGAAAAAGCCATTCTTTCAACAATTGCGTTCATGGGCTTCATGCCTATCATCATGCGTGCCTTGGGTACTCACTCAATTTCGGTGGATGCTTTCAATGCTGCTCGTGATGTGTCGGCTCCAACGGGTACAACTCATTTGAAGTTAGTGGGGTCTGCTTCTTCCATTGATTTTGAAGCGAAGGATTCGGACGGGGTCACGGTAACAAGTGCCTTGATTCCTTACTCGAATGAGGTAGTGGCCGCACAAACGTTGGCGTTGCCACTTCCTGCGGCCAGTACGCATCCAATCGTAGTCGTGTTTGGGGTAGAATTCTACCAAGAAGTAAACGGCAAACAATACCTTTTGGGTAACGGTGCTTACACCACTTCAAAGGTTGTGGCGGTTGATGGTGGTATTTAATACCTGACATCAGGGTAATGTTCAGAAAAAATGGTGGCTTGTTTTATGACTTGTCGCCATTTTTTTTAATCAAAAATTCACCATCTAAATTTTAAAGTTCATGGCATTAACATCCTTAGAAATCAAGGCTAAGCGAATAGCCTCCAAGCAAAAGCAGATTGCTACAAAGTTGTCACAGATAGCAAACATAGACGATAAACGAACTTTCAAACAAACGCTTTTGACAGGTTATGTTACGTATTTAAACACTCATTCAGATTTGACACCCTATCAAATTGCATTTATGAACAAGAAAATTAATTCGGCCAATGCACTGACATCAAAATATGATGCTGCTATTGACCGATACGAAGCAAAGCGAATGGTATATGCTCAACAATTAGCGGTTTTGATGGGGCCATTCTAAAATCAATTATTTTTCACATTTAAATCCTTACAAATCATGGCATTAACGCCCGCAGAAATTAAGGCTAAAAAGATAGCCTCGAAACAGAAACAAATAGCGACTAAGTTGGCTCAGATTGCAAAAACGCAAGAGAGACGAACGGCAAAACAGGCTCAACAGTCAGCCTACGCAACGGCTTTACTTACTGAAACTGATGCAAAGAAAATGGCATCGCTCACCAAGAAAAACAATGCGGCAACCGCAATGATATTAAAATACAATGCGACGATTGACCGATATGAAGCAAAGCGACTTGAATATGCCCAGCAATTAGCTGTTTTGATTGGGCCACAATAAAATACAATTTTCAATAAATGCCACGTCATAAACTACGTGGCATTTTTAACACCAATACAATGACACGATTACAAATATTACAAAATGAGTTATCGAGGTTGAATACTGAGGTATTGACTGATACTGGCTTTATTTTGAGAAACAAACTAAGTCGGATTACGCTGATTACGGCCGTGTTGGCACGTGAACTTTTGGGAAATGGGTCTTCGGGTGGTGGCGCTCCTGTTGATGCGACCTTGTTAAATGCCAAATTTGACAAGAGTAATGTCTTGGGTGTTCAATGGCTTACTAATCATGAACTCACTCCCGAACAATTAAGCGGAAAAGTTTTTGATGCATTGGTTGTCAAGGGGTTATGTGATGCCAACAATGCGGCGATTAATCAGAAAATGGATGCTTCGGTACTTGCTATAGGTTTAGAACAATTGGCCGAAGAACCCACGGAAGATTTGGTTGATGGTCGTCGTTATTTCAATACGATTGCCCAGAAAGTTTTTAGCTGTCGTGAGACTGAAATGGGTTCTGGGGTTTTTGTTTGGTATCAGGCGGCTGATGCTGTTTATCTTACTGATCGGGGGTATTCAGATATCTTCAATCCTCCGTCATTGGATTTTGTCATTAATGAAGTTCAGTTTATGGGGTTCATCAATGATGTATTTAATCCACTTCGTTTTTTTACCAACCGATTTGCACAATTATCGGGAGGATTTAAACAATTATCGGGTACATACGCCTTTCCTGTTGGGGTTGGTACGTACCCTTTTGATATTGATTTACCACAGAAATTTATTGCGACTACTCGTTCAACCATTGCCATTACATTTTCTGGTGATGCAGGTACTCAGGTTACGTTTACGTTGGATGCTGGAGATATGCTTTTGCCTCTTACTGACAATATTGGAAAGGTTGTAGATTATGTTAAAGTTCCGGCAAAATACACGAGAGGCACGTTTCAAATGCCGTCAATGACTACCGCACAGATTAACGCTATTACGAATCCAGTGGTTGGGATGGAGGTTTTTAATACAACTTTGAACGTGAAGGTATTTCGGGATGCTACCTCATGGCAACGGGTAACATCGGTTGCTATGTAGATCAAAAACCCCCAAGGTCTTTCGATGTTGAGGGTTTTTTATGGCTTAAATTTATGCTCTGCAAATACAAATGATAATATCTTAACATTTTATGAATCTAAATCTATGCTCTACTTCAATTGATGAATTGTGTATCTAAATTTCACTTTGTCACCGTAGAAATCTTGGTTCTCAAAGATGCCTTCGTTATTTCTTACTGCTTTAATAAAAGACTGATACTGAAAAGATTTAAATATTTCATGGTCCCAGAAAAATGCTTTAAAGTGCAAAGCATAACATTTGGTCACATTGGTAAATATTTTTTCAATCTTCCACTCGTAGTCAGCGTAAATGTATTTTTCAACAATTATTACCCTTTGGCGTTTCTGTTTTTCCTTAAACTCTTCCATGCTTTTTTCGTGCATATTAAAATTACATGAATCGAAGTAACAATAATTAATGCAATTGTAAAAATTTTAAGGTTGTTTATAACGTTTTTCTTCGTTCTAAGACTGTCAAATTATGTTCAATAGCATCTAATGTGCCTTTGATGGCAAAAACAGTGTGTTCTCTCCGCAAAGCCTTTCTTTCGGCCTTTCTTAGCTTTTCGTTTGCTTTGTCTAATTTCTCTAATGCTAAATTCCTTTGAATCATCAGGTACATTTCGGTAACTTCAAGGTAGATAACTCCTTTCCATTTACCGCAATCTTGCTGAAATGAATAGGCTCTAATATTTTTCGGATAATTCGTTGCTAAGGTTAATCCTAAATCTATTTCATCCATGATTCTACGTGTTGGGTAAAGGTTGATTCCGTTGTTGCCAAACGGACAATAATTTTCGATACTTCTTTCTTCCTGACTCAATGAATGAGCTGTCCGCTTCCATGATAAACACGGTATCTTTCTTAGTTTTGGATAAGGCAATGAAGAAAAACCGTTTGGCTCCGATGCTGTCCATGTAAAAGGCTGCCTGTCGGTCGTAGCCGTATTCTTGGCAATGTTTGGCAAATTGTTCGATGCTACTGGCGGAAGTGGTTTTGATGTCGTAAACGGTGCGTCCTCGTAGGATAATATCCAGTTTTGATTTGAGGGGTAAACCCGTTACTGGACAGGTCCACAAAATGACTTCTTCCTTTTTGGAGAATCTGAGTAACCATTTCAGCCACGGCTCCGCCCAAAACGTTTTGGCTAAGACCTGGACTTTGGCAATGTCCAAGTTTTGGGGGAGTCGGTCGATGATTTGGGGTTCTAAAATCAGTTCGTGTACGGCGGTGCCGAAACTGAACGCTGTAAGCGGTTTCTCTCGCTCGGGACGGTTGAAAACAATATCTTCAAAGTCTCCTAAATCGCTGTTACTGATTCGGGGTAACGCTCGGTATTCGTCGTTGGTGATTTTTTTTATCTTGGGATTTTTCATGTGTTTTGAAATTCTTTTAAATTTTCTTCTACTTCTACTCTTAATTGCTGCCAATTTTTATGTACATTATTCTCTATGAGAAAATGCTTGAAAAATTTATTTGGTCTGTGTCGGAATGGCAATATACCGTTTCGCTTATGCTTACTTTTCTTGTCTTGATACAAGAAAAGTAACAAAAGAAAATCAAGAAATCCCAAACTCGCTACGCTCAAACAGTGGGATTTCGTAAAGAGCTTACAATCTGTTTCGTAAATTGTTAATTTTTAGATATTTATATATTTATACATCTTTTAAATTCCATTCCCCAATTCACTAAATCTCGGTTGGTGGCTTCTGGGAAGTCTTGCAAAAGTTCCTGCCAATGTTCGTGTAATGCTTTTTTCATAACATTGAATTTAAAACGTTGATAATTAATTCTTTTTTGTTTCGGTAAGTGATTGATTCTAAAGTTGCTACGTGAGTCAGCTTTGTGATCAATTCATCCAATTTTCTAAGATTCTTGATTCGGTTTTGGAAGACTAATTTCTTCGGTTCTGGCAATTGCTTGAATTGTTCGGGGGTGATGGTTGAAAAGCAATTTTCAAAGAGATAGCCTATGATTTCTTTGGCTTCATCCTCCAATTTATAAGCGAGTTCTTGGGTGTCGATGGCGGTCATAAGCGTAAATCGTAGATGGTTACTTCTTTGGTTTCTTTTACTTTTTTTGCTTCCTGCCCTACCGAATTAAATCCCTTGTACTCTTTTACCGTTCGTTCCCCTGTTTGGGTCTCTGACTGGCCGAAAACCTTGTTTTGCGTATTGTCGATGATGATTTTGATGAGTTTCATGTGAGTAGAGTTGAGGTGAAAAGTGAGGGGCGAACCCCTCACGGTTAAACTTATACGTTATGGTTAATTTAGCAATGGCTGAGCTTCTAAAACGGGCAAACAAGCGACTGGATAGCTGTTAGAACAAAGTCCAATTTCGGCCGTTTGAGTGATGGTGTCACGGCTGAAAATCTGGATATCTTCGCAAAGCTGGCGGTATTCTGCAACCTTGTTTTTATCGGCAATTTCAAACTCAAAATTTACCAAAAAGTATTTACCCTTATCGTTCTCTTTCTTCTCACCCGAAATTGAAAGCACTAAATCTGTAATTTCCAAATCATCGTAGAAAAGTGATTCGATTAACTTCTGTAAATTTCTTGCTGAACCGTTGTTGAACATGATGTAAGAAACTGCGTTTTTCTCGTCGATAAAGAAAACCTCACACCACAATTCACGCTTAAAATCTCCTGTGGCATCCGATTTACGGGCAAATAAAGAATCTTCCATAAAGCGGAACGCAATGGGCTGAATCTTGATTTTCTTTCCTAACGGAGCAACTCCACCTAAATTAAAATCCCCTGTACGTCCATCGAAACGGTAATTTTTGGGCGAACCTGGCAAATATTTGTACTTGCTGGTGATTTCGCCTTCTGGGTCGGTTACTTGGTACAATCTTACTAAATCGTTACTGTTTGCGGTTGCTGTTTTGTTGGACATGATACGTGTTTGTTTTGTACCTAACGTCTTGACTATAGAGACGTTAGGCGGTTGTGAAATATGAAAAAAATTGATTGAAATGCTGGTTAAATGTTGCGGAATACAAAACCGTTATCGTAGTGATAATCCGACATAAATAAATCACGGCTGAACTTTTCGTAATCAAAATAGTTGGCTACGGTGGCGGGAACATTGGAAAGATACCCGCAATCTTCCACGAGTTGATACGTAAAATCTTCCTCCGAATCATAAGCGCCTTGAAACGAATCTTCAAATACTGAAATATCATCGTTGCCAAATACTGAAATAAACGTTTCGTAGGCTACTAATTTATCCTCGTCAAAATCAGCGGTATTGGCTTGAAACGTAAAGAAATCGTCTGAAATAGAACTTTCAGAAATGTATTTATCATTGATTCCCTCCCAATCTTGAAACATGAACTCTGGATCTTCTTCGTCGGCGTGTAACTCTGCACACGCTTGTAAAAATTCGTCTTTATCAGCATATTCGGTAAGGTCTAACCATTGGCCGAAAAGGGAACCTTCGTTATATTTTTTGTAGGTGCCGACGTAAATAGATGGGGTTGTTTTTGTAGTCGTTGACATGGTACGTGATTGGTTGAAATTGAGAAATTATGAATAACGCCTAACGAAAGTATAGGCAAGATTAAGTAAATGACAGTTGATGGAATCAGAGGTAACACCCTTGTAAAAAACCTTAATTGCTTCGTTAATAAGTGTTTGTTTTTTCATGTCTGAATCCGCAACCATTGACTCCCAAAGGTTGAAAATTTGGTATTTTGATACTTCCATTAGATTACTTGTTTATTGCACAAGGCCTTAAATTGAGCCTGTGAGATGGGAGAAAAACCGTTAAATTTTGAGCCGTAATTTTTCATTACATTTTTTGAGAAACCACGAGTACAAGAAGAATAGGAGAAGTAAACGATAATATATTTATCGTCTGTAATGCGGACTGCATCAATGCGAGTGGTAAGGTTAGTAACCTGACTAATCTTTGCTAAATAGATTGGTTTAACTGCTTCCGTTGTCATGTTTGTAAGTGTTTTTACTTTCGTTGTTTCTACATAACAAAGATAGTACAATTATCTATAAAAACAATACATAAAATATGACAATATGACATAAAATAGTACAATTATACTGCATATATGGCACAAAAGACTATTTAAAGTACAATTTATTTAAATTTTGTATTGTTTATGTGCGTAAAAATGTGTAAATTGTACTATAATTAAAAAAAGAAGTACATGAAAACGGCTGTAATAGGAAGTAGAACATTTGATAACTACGAACAATTAAAAACAATACTTGATAACCTGGGCGACAAACCCACTGAAATAATAAGTGGGGGCGCAACTGGAGCCGATGCACTGGCCGAACGCTACGCCCAAGAAAACAACCTACCGCTAACAATCCACCTTGCAAACTGGAAAGCATACGGCAAAGCGGCTGGACCAATACGCAACCAGCAACTCATTGAAGACTGTGAGCAAGTGGTGGCCATGTGGGACGGGCTAAGCAAAGGAACTCAACACAGTATTAAAATTGCCCAAAAACTGAACCGACCGACAAAATTAGTGATCTACGCCCAAAGCCAGCAAACAAGCCTCTGGGGATGAAACCCCAAAACACCCGCCTACGATGCCCCAAAAACTGACACACGGAAACCAAAACCGTACAGGGCAACCAAACTCCC
>NZ_CBABQS010000098.1:0-14198 GCF_964672035.1 Arcicella sp. | reverse complement strand
CGACTATCAAACTACTGAAACTCAATGATTTTGAACGAGTTTTGGAGAGGATAGATTTGATTAAAGCTGGATTGTATCCATAGAATTTAAAAAATGAAAACCATAAAAATAGGAATAATAGGCGGTGCTGGATATACAGGAGGCGAATTACTCAGAATCCTTATCCATCACCCCGAGGCCGAAATTGTTTACGTAAATTCAAAATCGCAAGCAGGAAAACCCGTTCATAATACTCATACCGATTTATTGGGCGATACAGATTTAACTTTTTCAGACGAATTACATACGAATGTGGACGTTATTTTTCTTTGCTCTGGACACGGTGAATCTAAGAAATTTTTATTAGCACATCCCGAATTCAAGTCGGTTAAAATAGTTGATTTAAGTACGGATTTCCGTGACCAATCAGAAGGCTTTGTGTACGGTTTGGCGGAATTGCAACGGGATAAAATCCGTCAAGCAAATCACGTAGCAAATCCTGGCTGTTTTGCTACTTCCATTGAGTTGGCTTTGTTGCCTTTGGCTTCGGCTGGTTTGATTTATGACGATGTTCATGTGTCGGCAGTTACGGGTTCAACGGGGGCGGGACAAAGCCTTTCACCAACGGGACATTTTTCTTGGCGAAGCAATAATATTTCAATTTATAAAGCCTTCACCCATCAGCATTTAACGGAAATTGGGATGGTGATTTCTTCTTTTCAAGGAGCAAAACCAACGGTCAATTTTATTCCGTATCGTGGTACTTTCACCCGTGGAATTATGGCGAATGTTTATACCAAATTTGCGGGAACCTTGGAAGAAGCCAAAACACTTTGCCGAAACTATTACGCTGAACATCCTTTTACACACATAAGCGATTTTCCTGTGGACGTGAAGCAGGTGGTTAATACCAATAAATGCCTAATCTCATTGGAAGTTCAAGAAGGTAATTTATTGATAACCAGCGTGATAGATAATCTTACCAAAGGGGCTTCGGGACAAGCAGTTCAAAATATGAACTTGATGTTTGGCTTGGAGGAAACGGCTGGTTTGAGGTTGAAATCGGTTGGAATGTAGTTCAGATTGCACACGGATTTAACGGATTAGACACGGATTAACTATTTTTTTATAATTTAAAATTAAATAATCCGTGTCCAATCCGTTAAATCCGTGTTCCATAATTCATCAACAAAAATGAAAAAACCACTATTATTAATTTTATTATTTAATTCACTGATTTTCAATGGTTTAGGTCAAGATAAAAAACCGTATAGTCGCAAGGGAGAATATTATTTTTTCTGGGGTTATAATCGTTCGGAATACGCAAAATCGGATATTTCATTCCATGGAAAAGGCTATGATTTTACCCTAAAGGACGTGGTAGCGTATGATTTGCCAATTCCATTTAGTACAGAAGAATACTTTGATATCACTCGCTTGTCAATTCCGCAATACAACTTTCGGGTTGGTTATTTTATCAATGATCATTGGGCTATTTCAATTGGTTCCGACCACATGAAATATGTAATGGTTAATGAACAACAATCAACCATTACTGGACATATTTCAGCTCAAGATTCTAATCCGTCAATTGATGTATATGCCATTAATAAGGAATACGTAGGGAATTTTGATAACAAATCCTTCGTAATTGCCAAGGATTTTTTGACTTACGAACATACCGATGGTTTCAATTACTTTCACGTTGAATTAGACCGCTACGACCGTATTTGGAAAGCCAAAAATAATGTTCAAGGCGTAGACTGGCTCGTAGGTTTGGGCGCAGGAACATTGATTCCACGTTCGGATGTAAAACTTTTTGGTGTTGGTATCAATAACCACTTCAATTTTGCGGGTTATGGACTTTCTGCCAAAACTGGCCTCCGCTTTGATTTATCCCGAAGGTTTTTCTTCCAAACGGATTTTATGACAGGATTCGTCCGTTTGAGCAATGTACATACCACTGGCAGAAATGACATTGATTACGCTCAACAGAGCATTTGGTTCGGTCAGTTTTATGGGGCATTGGGGTATAAGTTTGGTAGAAAAAGAAATAAATAAGAGTTGTGAGCTTTGAGCTTTTTTTAAATAATTATCCAGATAATATAAAAGCCATGGCTAAAAGCTCATTGCTTATGACTCATGGCTCAAAACTATAAAAAATGAATCTTTTTAATGTATATCCTCTTTACGACATCACCCCTGTAAAAGCGCTTGGAAGCAAATTATGGGATAAAAATGGTGTCGAATATCTTGACCTTTACGGAGGTCATGCCGTTATTTCAATTGGACATTCGCATCCGCATTATGTTCAGAAATTGACCGAACAATTGAGTAACATTGGGTTTTATTCAAACTCGGTAAATATTCCAATTCAGCAAGAATTAGCTACTAAATTGGGCGAACTTTCTGGTTACGAAGACTACGAATTATTTCTTTGCAATTCGGGAGCAGAAGCCAACGAAAACGCTTTGAAATTAGCTTCTTTCTACAACGGTCGCAAAAAGGTAATTGCTTTTTCAAAATCTTTTCACGGTAGAACGGCGGGTGCGGTTGCCGTAACTGATAATAAGGCAATTGTTGCGCCAATTAACTACGACGAACACGTTACATTCTTGCCATTCAACGACGTTGAAGCTTTGCGTGCTGGCGTTACAGACGAAATCGGTGCGGTCATTGTGGAAGGAATTCAAGGTGTAGGTGGAATCAACGTAGCATCCGATGAATTTTTGAAAGCCGCTCGTGAAGTTTGTGATAAAATGGGTGCAGTTTTAATATTGGATTCTGTGCAGTGTGGATACGGACGTTCGGGTAAATTTTTCTCGCATGATTTCTCGGGAATTCGCCCTGATATTATGACTACGGCTAAAGGAATGGGCAACGGGTTTCCGATTGGTGGCGTATTAATTGCGCCAAAATTCAAAGCAAAATTCGGAATGTTAGGCACAACTTTCGGAGGAAATCATTTGGCTTGTGCGGCAGCAGTGGCGGTTTTGGATGTAATGAAATCGGAGAATTTAATGGAAAACGCTATACAAAAAGGTGATTATTTATTCGAGCATTTGAAAGGAATTTCGGGTATCAAAGAATTGCGTGGACGTGGCTTGATGATAGGAATTGAATTTGAACAACCCGTTGATAAAATTAGAGATACATTATTATTTGATCATAAAATATTCTGCGGATATTCGGGTAAAAATACCTTGAGATTATTGCCAAGTTTAGCTTTGGGACAATCAGAATGTGATAGATTTTTAGAGGCTTTGTCGGTGGTGGTGAAATAGGTTTACAAGTTTAAAACAGGTAAAAAGAGTAAAAGACAGAGAGTCTTCACCCAACTGTGTCAAATCAAATTTCCAGTTTTTGGATTTGAATTCTATTTCCAAAAGTAACCGGTAATTCTGATAAAATTGATTTCCATTGAAAGGCGGTTTTATTCAAGATTTTTTCCATGTTTTAGTTGGCTAAAAAGCCGGTTTTAAAAAGGCATTATCTGAAGTAAAAGCCGTCTTTGTTTTTGTCATTTTGCGGATATTTCGATGATGAGACTCAATCGTATTAGTGGTATAAATCATTTTCCGAATCAAGGAGAAATAATCAAAATAAGCGGATATTACTATAAAAAGTTGTAGCTGTATGTGGGAAAATGCCGATTTGATAGCTTCTGGAAATCCTTTGGCCTAAACCCAACGTACAATTATTTTATTGCTTTTTGCTTGAAATCATCGAAATCAAATGACTGAGAGTTTTTCATTTTTTCTGCGTTTTGTTAAAGTTTAAAATTATACTTTAATTTGATACAGTTCTATGAAAATGCTCTCTCAGTCATCTGAAACGGCTTTTTTATTCTAAAAATTATCTATCTATGCAATCACAATGGCCGTTCCTTTCTCTACATCCTGTTCAACGGTTTTGTATTTGACGTTTTCTTTAATCGAACCGTCTCGGTATTGAACCGTAACTCGTTGATTTCTATCGGCAATTTTTACGGCTTGACGTGGAACAATTTTCTCAACTGTTCTCTCGCTTGGGTCGTGGTAATCTTGTTCGTCGCCTCTTCCACCTGCCAAACCACCTAATAATGACGATAAAGCATCATCTTTTTGCGTTTGCAATTTTGGCTGTGGTGCTTGTCTTACTTTTTGTTTTGGCGCTTGAGCTTCTTGAATTTCTGGCATATCCGCTTTCATCAAGAAACTTACTGTGTCGATGTTGATTCTACTCAAAAAACGCTCAAACAGTTTAACGGCTTCAAATTTATAAATAAGCAAAGGGTCTTTTTGTTCGTAAGAAGCATTTTGAACCGATTGTTTCAAATCATCCATGTCTCTCAAATGTTCTTTCCACTCTTGGTCAATCAAACTCAAGGCAATGGTTTTTTCCATTTCTTGAATCAATTTTCTACCATTGGTATCAATCGTTTCTTGGGCATCGGCAAACATATTCGACATCATGTTTCCACTCACAATTGGCACTTGCATACCCGTGTATTTATGTGACATCGCCTCTTTGGCAAAATTGACCACTTTTGTCATCAAACCTTTGTTTTTGGCTTGATAATGTTCTTCGGCAGCTTCGTATAAACGTGTCGTTCTTTGTTGCGTATTCAATCTGGCAATTTCATCACGACCAAAAGGCGGCTGAATTCCCAAAATCTCAATACAACGCAATTCTAATTCATCGTAATTCGCATTGCTTTGTACCAATTCTGAACAAACATCGTAGGTATTATTGGCAATATCCAAGGCTAAACGTTCTCCGAAAAGCGCATTTTGACGACGTTTGTAAATGGCATTTCTTTGGTAATTCATTACGTCATCGTATTCCAAAAGACGTTTACGAATTCCGAAGTTATTTTCCTCAACTTTCTTTTGCGCTCTTTCTACCGAAGATGTAATCATCGAATGTTGAATCACTTCGCCTTCTTCCATGCCCATTCTGTCCATGACTTTGGCGATACGGTCTGAACCAAATTTACGCATTAAATCATCTTCCAAAGAAAGGAAAAATTGGGTTGAACCCACATCTCCCTGACGACCAGAACGTCCACGTAACTGTCTATCTACACGACGAGATTCGTGCCTTTCTGTACCCACAATCGCTAATCCACCCGCTGTGCGTGATTCTGGAGATAATTTAATATCCGTTCCACGACCTGCCATGTTGGTTGCAATGGTCACCTTTCCAGATTGTCCAGCCTCCGCAACGATGTCGGCCTCACGAGCGTGTTGCTTGGCGTTTAATACATTATGTTGAATTTTACGAATCGACAACATTCTACTCAATAATTCAGAATTATCAACTGAGGTTGTACCCACCAAAATCGGGCGGCCAGCATCTACTAATTCTTGAATTTCATCGGCTACGGCACTGTATTTTTCACGAACAGTTTTGTAAACTTTATCTTCGTGATCAAATCTTGACATTTTACGATTGGTCGGAATCGTGATTACGTCCAATTTATAAATCGTCCAGAATTCACCCGCTTCCGTCTCGGCCGTTCCCGTCATACCACATAATTTGTGGTACATTCTGAAAAAGTTTTGTAGCGTAATGGTCGCATACGTTTGCGTAGCATCTTCAATATTTACGCTTTCTTTGGCTTCAATGGCTTGGTGCAGACCGTCAGAATAACGACGACCATCCATAATACGACCCGTTGACTCATCCACAATTTTTACTTTTCCATCATTTTCATCAACGATATATTCAACGTTTTTCTCGAATAAAGAATACGCTTTTAATAATTGACTAACGGTATGAATCCTTTGAGTTTTGGCAGAATAATCACGGATAAGGGCTTCTTTTTCAATCAGACGTTCTTGTTCGGTAATTTCTTCTTTTTTCTCAATAGCATTCAAATCAACCGAAAGATCTGGAATCACGAAGAAATCAGGATTTTCAACCATGCGAGTCATGAAAGTCAACCCTTTTTCAGTCATTTCCACCTGGTTATTTTTCTCTTCAATCGTAAACATTAAAGGAGCATCCGCTTCTGGCATCAATTTCTGATTTTCTGCTAAATAGATGTTTTCCGTTTCTTGCATAATCTGCTTAATACCCGTTTCAGAAAGGTATTTAATCACCGGACGAGCTTTTGGAAAACCTCTAAAAGCACGGAATAAAGCCAAACCACCCGCTTTTTTATCACCCGCTGCAATCAATTTCTTCGCTTCAATCAAATGGTCTTGCACAATTTTCTTTTGTTGTTCCACCATTTTTGCCACCAAAGGATTGAAGGCATCAAACTCTTGTTCATCGCCACGAGCCATTGGCCCAGAAATGATTAAAGGCGTTCTTGCATCATCAATCAATACTGAATCGACCTCATCGACCATGGCGTAGTGATGCTTGCGTTGTACTTGCTCTTCGGGCGTGCGAGCCATGTTATCACGGAGATAATCGAAACCAAATTCGTTATTTGTTCCGTAAGTAATATCCGCTAAATAAGCCTGACGACGTTCGTCGGTATTTGGTTCGTGCTTATCAATACAATCAACCGTAATTCCGTGAAATTCAAACAAAGGCGCATTCCATTCAGAGTCACGTTTTGCCAGATAATCATTGACTGTCACTAAATGCACGCCCATTCCCGCCAGTGCATTTAGGTAGGCAGGAAGCGTTGAAACCAACGTTTTTCCTTCACCCGTTGCCATTTCAGCAATTTTTCCTTGATGCAATACGACTCCACCAATCAACTGAACATCGTAATGAATCATGTTCCACTCAATTTCATTGCCAGCGGCCAGCCATTTATTGTGCCAAATAGCAGTTTCACCCACAATTTCAACGTTTTTCTTCTTAGCAGCAATGAATTTATCGTGAACCGTAGCGGTTACTTCCAATTTTTTATTTTCTGTAAAACGTCTGGCTGTTTCCTTCACCACGGCAAAGGCACGGGGCAGAATTTCTAATAAAATTACCTCTAATTGCTTATTTCGTTCTAAGGCGAGTGCATCAATTTGGTTGAAGATAGCTTCTTTGGCATCCACAGACATGTCGGGATTTGCCTCCACTTCCATTTTTAAATCTAAAACGTCTGCATCAATTTTGGCCAAATTCTTTTGGATAATTGCCTTTAATTCAGCGGTTTGTTGACGGAGTTGTTCGTCTGAAAGGTTTCGCAGTTTCGAGTATTCGGCGTTGGTTAATTCTACGTAAGGCATCAATTCTTTGATGTCTCGATCAGATTTTGTACCGAACATTTTGGTAACGGCTTTAGTGATGTAATTTATCATTATACTGGGTTTATTATTCGATGTTTGTGTTTCGATGCGACCGTCGCACGGTTCGATTTTCGATGTTTATGCTTCGTTATTCAGGTTTGTTATTCGATGTTCGATTATCGAGTAAGGAAAATCCAACATTTCTTGTCTCTAAAATATAAATACTTACAAATTTAGTTCATTCATATCAATATTTTTTAAACGTTTTTGATTTTAAACAATCAAACGCAATAGTTGTTTGGCATCACGTGTAGTCTGTATAAGTGACATCGATGTAAAAAATAAATTTTTACCGTGTTTATGTAATGGTTATGTTATTATTTTGTTAAAAATTTCAATTTTAAAATTATGAATAATTTTTGCTGCTTTATTATTATCAAAAATACTAATGCCTTAATTTAGGCGGATAAAATTATATACCGAGACAGTTTAGTGGCGAATTAGAAAATAATTTTATCATTCATAAACCATAATTGACAAAACATGAACGCAAACAAAATTTTTAGCCTTGAAGGTAAAGTTGCTCTTATTACGGGAGCTTCAAAAGGAATAGGCGAGGCCATCGCAAGATTTTACGCCGCTTGTGGGGCAACGGTCGTTATCAATTCTCGAAAACAAGAAGAATTGGACAAAGTAGCCGCCGACATCAATGTGCAAGGAGGCAAATGTGTAGGAATTGCTGCCAATGCCGGTGATATTGCTGGTTGTCAATTATTGATAGAAAAAACCGTTGAACTTTACGGAGGGATTGATATTTTGGTAAATAATGCTGCCACTAATCCTGTCTATGGCCCTGTATTAAACGCTGAAGAATGGGCTTTTGATAAGATTATGAACATCAACGTAAAAGCACCCTTTGAGTTGAGTAAAATGATTCATCCCATCATGAAACAGCGGGGTGGCGGTTCCGTCATTAATGTCAGTTCTATTGCAGGAATCACGCCAGACCCAGGTTTGGGCTTGTATTCAGTCTCGAAAGCAGCCTTGAATATGCTCACGAAAGTAACGGCCAAAGAATGGGGTATTGATGGAATTCGAGTAAATTCTATTTGCCCAGGCTTAATCAAAACCAAGTTTTCAGAAGCCCTTTGGCAAAATGAGCAAATCCTGAATCGTTTCGTTAAAAACCTGCCCGTTGCCCGCATGGGAACGGTGGAAGAAATTGCAGGATTGGCTCTTTTCTTAGCTTCGGATGCTTCGGGTTATTGTACGGGTGGTGTTTATACTGCTGATGGTGGAACGACGATTTAAGAGGAATCAAATAATATATAAAAAGGCAATTTGAAAAATGTACCTCAATTGAAAGATTTCAACCTCAAAATTTCATAATATGTGAATGATGTAAGTCTTTTATCGAATTGTGTAATACTTATCCATTAGTATATTAACACCTTTGTTGATTGTAAAAACTGATTTACAATTTAACAAAAATATGATGACTGATAAAAAATATTTGGGTATCTGGATGGATCATTCTGTTGCTCATTTTATAGAATATTCCAATTATTCAACTCCTATTGAGAACGAAGATATTACGCTTACGCAAGAAGAAAAAAATACGGTTGCCAGTGATAGCGAAAGCACTATTCACAACAAGGAAAATCAAAAACAAGGGGAATTTTATAAAAAATTGACCGATGTAATTAAAGATTATGACGAAGTATTACTTTTTGGTCCAACCGATGCAAAAGCTGAACTTCATAATTTATTAAAAGAAGACCACCATTTTGATGATATTAAAATAGAAGTTAAAAATGCCGACCATTTGACTCAGAACCAAGAAGTTGCGTTTGTGAAAGCACATTTCATTAAGAGTTAAATTTTGCCCAAATATGGAAATACAACAAAAAGATAATGCTAAAACTGGTATGTTTTTTATCGAACATGAAGGTAAAAAAGTGGCAAAAATGATTTACACTTGGGCGGGAGATGATAGAATAATTATTGAACATACAGAAGTAGATGACATCCTAAAAGGACAAGGTGCAGGAAAAGCATTAGTGGCAAAATCAGCAGAATTTGCTCGGGAAAAAGGCATTAAGATTGTTCCAATATGTTCATTTGCTAAAAGTGTTTTTAGTAAAATAAAGGAGTATCAAGATGTTTTATAAAACCACTCGATTGTCAAGTTGACAATACGATTTTCATAGATATTAGGAAGCCTTCAAAAACGTAATTTTGAAGGCTTTTTGTTTTGTGTAGCAATCAGTCGATGCGTGTTTTACGGAAGTCTTCATTTTGAAAGAAGACTTCGCTTGAGATTCAGATAATCAATATTTTTAAAAGCTTAGTTCAAGTGGTTAATAATCAATAACTTAATTCAATTTCTTGGATTGAAAGTAAGTTTATTTTATTATTTACCTTTCAGCGTATCACCGCCCCAAGCTCTTTCAACTGACTTTTTCTTATTCCAGGGTGCCGTGGTATTCATGGCCATTTGCACAACCATTGCTGCTACGCAAAGCGTAAAAATAACAAAGACCCATCTAAATATTTTTTGATTTCGGTTCATATATTTTTTGCCAATTATCCGTTATTGGTATCGGTTATCATAAATTTCATGTTAAAATTAATGAATAAACTACAATGAATGATATTTGTAATAATAAACTGATTATTTTGCATGGCAATTACCACAGCCACTGACACAATTTTATAAAGCATTTTTATGAATGCCCATACAACAACCATGAAAAAACAAATAAAATGCTATTTTGTATTGATTCCTGCAAGCCTGATTTTGGGTTGTACCGATACAGGCAAAAAGTATCAAGAAGTTGAAGAACAAAGGACTTGTTCTATGATCTTTATTGATAAATCGGTAAGCGTAAACGTGAATAAAAAGTTCGTTAATGAGAAATACACCAAAGTGATTAATCAACTCATTGATGAAAATATAAAGGAAAAAGGTGATAAATTAGAAGTATATTTTGTTCATGAAAATACGGGCAAAGGCAAAGCTATTGAGGTAGTTTGTAGAAGCGAAAAAGGGGATTTGGCGGGAGCCAGTTCAACGGATTCCGAGGCGATTTCTACGGAATTTAATATGTCGTTGGATAAAGAAAGAAGCATTTTCAAAAAGATAGTTTTTGCTCAATTAGCTTCGCAGAACACCTCTTCGAGCAAAGACAATACCGACCTTTGGGCTGCTTTACCTCTGATTGATAAGGCCGTAGCAAAAGGTTATAACGTAAAAGTGTATTTTCTTTCGGATATGGTTGAAAGTATGAAAGCCACAAACCGCAGAGATTTTCATTCAAATCCTCCCGTGGACGATGCGGCGGCAGTGGGTTGGGCAAGAGAGGACGTTTTGGGGATGAAACCTAATTTGCCAAATATTGGATTAGCCCAAATTTTCATCGTAAAACCTTTCGAGCCAACTGCTTCTCGCAAGAAAAACAATCCTGCCATTTCAGCTTATTGGCAAAGACTTTTCATGGAATTGGGCATTTCGGCGGAGGTTGTTGAATTATAAAAAAACTTACTTCACATTAATTTCAAAATGACGGCATCGTTTAAAATAATGTCGCCATTTTGAAACACATTTTCTTAGATTTGATATGATTGATTATTTAACCTTTTTTATTTCTAAATTATCATCACCTTCTACCAATTTAAATTCATTTGCTAAGAAATTCCATTGGTAAGCACAAACCCCCGAACTCCCACATTTTGGGCAAACCCACAACCAATTTGTATCTAAATTTAACGCAATATTTGCTCCTTTTAATAAATCCTTCAAACTTTCTCTTTTTTTCGTAACCTCTTCCGAATCAATCAGTTTTGGTATATTCACAACTTCATCAAATCTGTCTTTTCGAATATATTCAACAAAGAATTTTGAGATAAACTCATTGACAATGTAAAATTCAATATCTCTATCATTTATTTGGGCATCACCACAATTTCTACATCGCCAACCACTGATTTCGCTCGTGAGAGGTCGATTTAAAATACCTTCGAGAATAGTTTCCAAAGTATCACCTTTTGCCAAACTATACGCAAGTGTTTGAAAATTGCCAAAAAGCCTACTTTCCCAGATTCCTGCTCGGTCGTTGCCTCCTATCACAACGTCATTAAATGAACCCATGCCTCCGTAAGCGTGCAAATGATGTTCAACACTTTTATTGGTTTCCCACAATTTTATGTCTTCCAACATCCAATTTGCCCAATGGTCGTACTGTTCTGATTTGAGAATTTGGGCTAAAATTTCTAAAGATTTTTTATAATAATCAGTCATTTTTAGTGGTTTTTTTGGTTATTTTTATGAGCCAATCGCCCATAATTTGCAAGGCTTCTGGAGCAAAATCTTCTTTAATTTTAGTATATTCATTCACTGATCCAGTATCAACGTGTTGAAATAGATGATTTAATCCTTCTAATCTATCGCTTTTTTGATACGTCGTTTTGCTCAATAGCCAGCAATTACCTTATCTTTACACTTCAAATTAACCAAAAAACAATGCAAGAACAAAATTACAAAAACCACGCAAGAATGGTAACAGGCTTTCATTATGTCCTCGGGGGCATCATCCTTGTTGCTCTTATTTTATCCGTCATCAATTTATATCAAGCATTTCAAAGTGGCGAAGGTATATTAGGTTCCATTATCATTATTTTGCTTGTTATTTCAGTGCTTTTGGGGGCATTTTATGCTCGTTCATTCTCGCTTAAAGCCCAAGACCGTGCTATCAGAGCCGAAGAAAATTTCAGGCATTATTTATTATCAGGAAAACCTTTGGACAGTTCTTTAAAGATGGGACAAATCATTGCGCTTCGTTTTGCTCCCGATGCCGAATTGGTATCACTTGCTCAAAAAGCAGTTTCGGAAAATTTAGGGAATAACGATATTAAGCAGTTGATTCAAGATTGGAAAGCTGATAATCAAAGAGTTTAAAACAAAAGGGTTGTGTAAAAAGTCCAAAGCGACTTTCGCTATAAACTTTGGACTTTTTACACAACCCCATAATAACTTCAAATATTACTCCACCACTTCCTTCGTTCTAACTTTAATATTCAATACCTCCACCAATAGTGAGAAGGCAATCGCAAAATATAAGTAGCCCTTTGGAACTTCCCCCACGTGCGAGTTGAAGAACGATACATTAGCATCATGAGCCGCTTGAGCGATGAGCATGAAGCCAATCATAATCAAAAATGCCATACCCAACATTTGTATCGAAGGATGTTTATTGACAAAATCGCCAACGGGTCCAGAGAATCCCATCATTATCACCACCGAAATCACTACCGCCCCAATCATAATTGAAAGTACTTGCGTAAGTCCAATTGCCGTAAGAATGGAATCAATCGAGAATACAATATTGATTAAAGCAATCTGAATAACCACCGCCGTCAATTTGTCAGATGCTGAGGTTTTGGGCTTAGTATCATGGTACTGTTTCTCTAATTTCTCATGGATTTCGGAGGTTGCTTTATACAACAAGAATAAACCGCCCACGAATAAAATCAAACTTTGCCCAGATATTCCCGCACGAAGCCACCCCAAATTAATGTAAGTGAAAGGCTCTTGCATGGCAATGATATAGGAAATTCCGAACAGCAAAATAATTCGGAAAGCCATTGCCAATAATAATCCAATATTACGAGCCTTTGCTTGATCTTTTCGGGCTAATTTATTGGCGGCAATAGAAATAAATATGATGTTATCAATGCCTAAAACTATTTCGAGAAAAGTAAGGGTGATTAAACTGACGATGCCATCTGGCGTTAGTAACTGTTGAAAATCCATGCTTATTTAATTTTATTATTTTTACAAAATTATTACGTTTCGCTAACATTCAAAACCATAATCTGTATGAAAGGTAAGAAATAAATTTTTTTGCTTGTAAAATCCTTACGAATAGTTTTTTGTAAAAAAATGATACCATCATTCTACTAAGTAGGTAAATTCAGGGTAAATTCGTAGTTTTGTACGTTACTTGTTGCTCATATTTATGAGCATAGTTAATTGTTAATAGTTAACATTTATTAGTTAATAAATTAATTATAACTATTGACCAATAACCAGTAACAAATTACTAAAAAGAACAGCTAACTATAATATATTCAATAATGAAATTCGTCGTATCTTCCTCTGTATTACTCAAACAGCTTTCGGCCGTTAATGGAGTAATTGCCAACAATCCGATTGTTCCCATTTTGGAAAACTTCTTATTCCAAATTGACCAAAACCAATTGACCGTAACGGCCTCTGATTTACAGACGGTGATGATCACTACGTTAGCGATTGAATCAACTGATTCTGGAGCAATTGCCGTTCCAGCCCGTTTGTTGTTGGATACACTTCGTGGATTACCCGACCAACCAATCACTTTCAAAATTGATAGAGACACTTTCGGAACAGAGATCATTACTGAAAATGGGCGTTATAAACTCTCAGGTGAAAATCCAATTGATTTTCCAAAAGTGCCCCAAGTTACTAAAAGTCTTTCGGTTCAGCTTCCTGCGGATGTCTTGGGTGCTGCCATTGCTAATACTATTTTTGCGGTTTCAAACGATGATTTACGTCCTGCTATGACGGGTGTTTACGTTCAATTATCGGCTGAATATACCAATTTTGTGGCTACGGACGGACACCGTTTGATTCGTTATAGAAGAAATGATGTGAAATCTGAGCAAGAATCAACAATGATTATTCCTCGCAAGGCTTTGACTTTGTTGAAATCAACTTTGCCGTCTGACGATACGACCGTGACCGCAGATTTTAGTTCAGCAAATGCCTTTTTTAGCTTCAATAATATCAGAATGATTTGCCGTTTAATCGACGAACGTTTTCCTGATTATGAAAATGCGATTCCACAAAATAATCCAAACGTAATGACGATAAACCGTTCGGAGTTTTTGGGTTCTTTGAAACGTATTTCGATCTATTCAAACAAGACTACGCACCAAATTCGTTTGAAATTAGCGCAAAACGACTTAGTAATCTCGGCTGAAGATTTAGATTATTCAAACGAAGCCAACGAAAGA
>NZ_CBABQS010000097.1:0-14712 GCF_964672035.1 Arcicella sp. | reverse complement strand
CAAATATACAATTATTTTGTAACGAACTCTGGGTATTTTTTGCATAAAGTTGTAACAAACTCGGGGTAGATTGATAATTTAGTTTAATAATCTTGGGAGGGCACTTAAATGTGAGACACACTTCCCTTAGAGGTTCTTCTTCCAAATCTCCGAAAAATTCACCTTTAAAACTAAATATTTCGTTTGATATGTGTAATTTTCGTCTCTTCGTAATGAAAACCTCTTTATCAGAAAATTATTGACGCAAATCCAAACAAGAAAAATATCTATATTATCTCAGATAATGCCAGATATTATCGCAATAAAGAACTGATGGCATGGATAGAAAACACGCCAATAAAACCCCTATTTCTACCTCCGTATTCTCCTAATCTCAATTTAATAGAACGATTGTGGAAGTTTATGAGAAAAAAAATAATCAACACCAAGTTCTATCGAACCAAAGAAGAATTCCGACAGGCTATTCTTAAATTCTTTAAAAATATCAACCAATACAAAGACGAGATATCTTCACTGATGACTCTAAATTTTCACGTCTTTTATTCGCAATCCAATTCCTAACGAGTATAAGTGAACCCCCAATGGTGATTCCAGCCCGATTTTAACATAAACTAATTTATAACGGGTGCTTACTTAAAATTAATATTCTTGAAAACAGGGAATTTTTTAGCGAATTTCAACTCATAGAGTTTGAAATTGGGTTGACCTCCTTTTTCAGCATTGTAAAAATGCGTTGAAATCAAGTTCTTTTTATCCCTAAATAATAGGGCAACATGACCGGGACCAATAATATTTCCGTGCGTTGCCAAAACGGTTGTTCCACCGCCCTTCGTTAAATCTCGCCCTTCTTGGTCTAAATATGGTCCGAAAACAGACTTTGATTTTCCCGTCACAATTCGATACGTACTATTTAATCCTTTACAACAAAGACCATTATTGGCAAAAAGATAATATTCATCTTTGTTTTTGATAATGCACGGAGCCTCCCAATCGGATTCTCTGCCACCCGCAATTTTCTTGATTTCTCCTTTGATTTTTCCCGAAATAGAATCAATTTCGACAACCCCAATTCCACCGTGAAAAGAGCCGTAAGTCATGTAAAATTTATCACCTGAATCTCGGAATAATCCTGGGTCAATCGCATTGAAATCGGTTTTCTTCTCAGATTTTACTACTAAACCCAAATCTTCCCAAGTGTATTTTACATCATCTGGGTCTAAGGATTTAGAACGCACCACACCAATCGCCGAAACTGCTGAACCGAACGAGGAACATGAATAATACACATAAAAATAGCCATTCATAAAAATGACATCGGGAGCCCAAAAGTGACCTTTGAAATTTTTGACGAGTTCAGTAATCCAAGATGGAAATTTATCTTCTTCAAAAATTGGCTTTGTAATATTCCAGTCTTTTAAATCGGGCGATTGTACCGCTTGAATACCGTTTCCAGTAGAAAAATAGAAATATTTTCCATTCTCAAATTTTACTGTACTTGGGTCGTGCGTAACGATTGACTCGTTTTGAGCAACCGCAAAAAATGAAAAGAATAAGCAAAGAATACCACCAAACAGCAAAATTGTTCGGTGGTTATTTTTTTGAACTGTATTTTCTAATTTCAGCATCAGATAGAATTTTAAAATCGTTTCTGTTTTTTATTTTCTGGATTGGTTCGTATTACAATCTACTTATCCAAAACCTTAATCCGATAAAGGATAAAAGATTTTGCGGGAAGATTTAAACTTACCAATTTCTTTTTCACATCAACCGTAATGTCTTTCTCAAATTGCATTTGTGATAATGCGGTAAAAAAATTTGCACAAATGAGGAGAGAAAGAAGGCTATATTTTAATGATTTTTTCAATTTTTTTTGGTTCCTTATTATTTCAATCCCGCCGAGGTCATTACAATTTTCTGAATCTTCCCCTTTTTATCGTATTTCAATTCATCCACGCAAACTGAACGGTGAAAACTTGCGGCATCGGGCGATAAGGCTCCGTTATGATAAACGAAATAGGTTTTGCCTTTAAAATCTATAATTGCATGGTGATTTGTATTACAATTTCCTGCGTTTTCACAAATTAAACTTTCAAATTTCCACGGGCCATTAATGCTTTTACTGGTTGCATAGACCATTTTTTCGGGAAAATCAATCGAATAACTTAAATAATAGGTGCCTTTACGTTTGTGAACCCACGGGGCTTCGGTGAATATTGTAGGCATTTGAACTTGCTTAATTTCACCGTCAATGTCTATCATATTTGGTTTTAGTTTTGTATAATAACAAGCCGTATTTCCCCAAAAAAGATACGCACGACCATCATCATCAATAAAAACCGTTGGGTCAATATCATCCCAAGAAATGGTTGCTCTTTTGGTCATATCATTCGTAACAATTGCAGAACCTTTGACATCTTTGAAAGGACCAAGTGGATTATCCGCTACTGCAACAACACCAATGGCTTTTCCTTTAATAGTTCCGTGTTCAACGGCAACGTACCAATAAAATTTACTGTTTCTCTCCACCACTTGCGAAGCCCAAGCATCCCCTTTTGCCTACGTAAAATCCGTAAATTTCATGGGTACAGGGTGTTCTGTCCACGTTTTCATGTCGGAAGAGGAAAAACCCAACCACTCGTTCATCACATAACGCTGCTCACGATTTGGGGCTTAATCATGTCCTGTGTAAATGTACATTTTGTCTTTATAAACCAAACCCGCAGGGTCAGCGGTGAATTTATTTTTGATAATTGGATTGCCATTTGGCAACTCAACTAACTGAGACATTGCTTGACTGGCAATTAATAAAAGGAATAATTTTTTTTTCATTAGAAATTTATTTGGTAATCATTTTTTAGATTTTGCAACGATATTCAAATCCTTAAATCTGGTATTAAACACTCTAACAGGCTCACTATTTATTCCCACAACTACTTGATTATCAATTAATAACATTGATTTCACATCTCCTTCCACCACAAATCCACTTTTATGAGGCGGAATACTTTTAAAACTTCCTTTACCATTTCCTTTTAATAGCAAACCCAAAGAAGCATCAGTTCTACCCGTTGAATATTCGGTTTGATATTCATTTCCAGCCAACAAAATATCTTTTTTCCCATCGCCGTCAAAATCAGAAATTAAGAGGCAATTCACGGGTGCAAATTGGGCTTCAATTGGCAAATCATGGCTTTTAAATTGTCCATTTCCCCTGTTTTCTAACCAAACACTTTTGGTATTTTCGCAGGGTAATTTCAATAATTTATCCTTCCCAAAATTATTCACAAATTGATTCATCGTAACTTGGGCGAAATCTTTATGGTACAAATATTTTTTCTTAATAATGGGCGTTTGTTCAGCAATTTGGTTGCGGTCAAAATCCGGGAATAATTCAAATTCTCCTTTCTCATTACGAATGTAATACGCAGGCATTAACTCATTGCTTCCACTATTATCTAAGTCTTTGGCAAAAAGATAAAAAGGGCGTTCCACCGAAACGTGATATTTATTGTTCTGCCCGTAATTCCCTGCTACCAAATCCAAATCGCCATCACCATCCAAATCTGCCGAAGCCAATGAACGCCACATTCCTGTATTATTTTGCAAAGTCGTTTTATCCGTAATTTCAATGAGTTTCTTTTTTGTATTCTTAAAAAAACGAATTGATGTCCATTCGCCCATTACTACTAAATCTTCAATTTTATCATTATCAACGTCTATCCAAAGTGCATCAGTAATCATTCCTACATTTTGTAAATCATTAAATAATGAAGTAGTTACCTCTTTAAATATTCCTTGTTGATTTTCAAAAAGATAACTTTTAGGAGATTTTGGGAAATTTTCATTATCAATTCTTCCGCCAATAAATACGTCTAAATCACCATCTTTATCAAAATCATTTAGGGCAATTGTACTGGAAAATACATTTATATTTTGAGGAAAAGCATTTATATTTTTCTTGAAATTTCCTTTTCCATCATTCAAAAATAATCTTGGAACGGACAGAAAACCCCTTGGATATTCGGTACTTCCACCCGTAATTATTAAGTCTAAATCTTTGTCATTATCGACATCGAAAAATTCAGCGGCCAAATCTTCTTCCATTTTTCCGAAGGTTTCTAAATCCTTCGCTTCAAAACTGCCATCTTGTTTTTGTACAAATAATTTCCCCGATTGTCGGGCGGCTCCGCCCACAAAAACATCTTCTAATTTATCCCCGTTTATATCACCTTTTGTCAGGCATGGGCCTAATTGTGAATATTTTTGAGGTTGTAATCGGCGAATGTAATAATCAAAAAATGGTGTTTCTTGGTGTTTGAAATTTATTGTTTGTGAAGACAGAGTCAAAGGCGACTTAAATATCGTCTGTGGAGACACAGACAACTGTGTGACCATTGGCAAAATATTAGCCAATTTTTCGCTCAAAATAACGGACTGATTTACTTTTAAATTCCGTAAAATTTGTCCTTTCCCACTTGCCCAAATTATTTTTAAAGAATCGACCTTTTGACTATTTCCTAAACCAAAATGCAAACGATTATCTACTGTAGAAGCATAACCCCGAACGGGAGATTGTTCAGTACTTTGCACTCGATTATTACTGTAAATCAATACTTTAGACCCAATTCCATTCAAATTTCCAAGATTGCCTTTTAGTTCAATTCGTAAAAAATTATGCGTCGTATCAGCGGTTGATTTGCGTAATTCATTTCGCATCACAAACGCCTCCTGATTCATATTATTGACCACTAAATCCAAATCTCCATCATTATCCAAATCGGCATAAACGGCTCCTTGTGAAATAGATTTTTCGGTAATTCCTACCAAATTTGATTGGTCTTCAAAAGTCAAACTCTGATTATTATGATAGAAAAAATTTGTCTTTTTCACAGGTTCAAATTCATCCAATCTTTTACGCCAATTTTTAATTTGTTCATTACTAATACTTTGCGAATTTCCCCCACCAAAACTGTATTCGCTCGGTATTTCTTCTTGCGTAAAAGCAATGAAATCGTTATTAGTTAAATCCTTGGCAAGTCCGTTGCTGATATGAATATCTTTCCAAGCATCATTGTCAAAATCTGCCATCAAAATACTCCAACTCCAATCAGTTTCGGCAATGCCCGCCAAATGCCCGATTTCAGAAAAAAGTGGCTCGTTATTTTGTCTATTTCCTTGATTTAACTGCAACATATTTCGAGAAAATTGTTGCTGATAACCAAGATTTCTTTGCATTTCAAATTTTTCTGGCGTGAAACCCAAAACCATCATTTTTTTACGTTCATTTGAATTCGGCATCATATCCAAAACCGCTAAATCGGGCAGTAAATCGTTGTTGATATCGGCCGCATCAACACCCATGCTACTGAAACTTTGATGTTTGGTCGCTTTGGAAATGATGTTCGTAAAATGCCCTTTTTTATCGTTCAACCAAAGACAGTCGTTACTCAAATAATCGTTTGCTACATAAATATCGGGAAAATTATCTTGGTTTAAATCGGCAATGACAATCCCCAAACCGTAGCCATCTTCTTTAATGCCAGTCTGTTTTGAAACATCGGTAAAATACTTTTGGGGAAAATCATTACGGTATAATTTATCCGCCGCAGGGGCATTTCCCGAAGAATCAACGGGAACTAAACGATTGGGTTGTGGCTCAAAAAGTTTGTGATTCAATAAATACATATCCAAATCTCCGTCTTTGTCATAATCTAAAAAAGCGGCTTGCGTTGAAAATCCTGTATCCGCCAAACCATACGCTTCCGCTTGTTCTTTGAAAGTTGGAATTTGTCCACCCTGATTTACAAAAAGCAAGTTTTTACGTTTTAGAGGGTCTTTAAAATGGGAAACGCAAAGATAAATATCCTGCCAACCGTCCTGATTTATATCAATCACACTCACACCCGTGACCCATTGCGTTTTATTAATTCCAGCTTTATCGGAAATATCTTCAAATCGTAACCCTCCTTTATTCAAATACAATTTACAACCCACCTGACTCGCTCCGAAAAAGACATCTTGCAAGCCATCATTATTAAAATCGCCAACGCCTACGCCCGAACCGATGTACATATATTCATTGGTGTAAAAATTGACCGAATCACTTTCCGTAATTTGATTATTGAAGGTGATATTGGTTTCGGAAGCTTGTAAATTGGTAAAAAATAAAGCCGATTTAGTCTGCTTTTGGCAACTAAAAAACATCACGCTAAACAACAAAAAGATATTTTTTTTTGAAATGGATAGTGGCTTTATTTGAAATTGTTTTAGCATTGTACCACAGGTTTAACGCTGTTTAATTTTATTCTGAAATACTGGAAACTTGTATTACTTTTCTGTCACGGGTCAAAACCTCTGTTACTTTTTTGACAGGTTGGAACCTGTATTATTTTTTCTTTCCCCAAACGGAAGCCCCTTTGTTATTTAAGCCTGTAAAGACAAAACTATCTTTTTTATTTTCCCAATCACGTCCCGCTTGAACGTTTACTTTTTCGGTTGTTCCATCGCTCCATTTTAAAATTAGCCACGGTGCATTGTAGCTCCAAGTACTTGCAGGGTCCTTATTGAGGGTTTTATCGGCATTTATTTTCAAATCCACTGATTTTTGAAAATCGGGAGAAATTTGCTCTTTGTCATATCCTGGCACAACTCGATAACCAAATATGATTCGTTCCCAATCGCCAATTATTTTAGTTTCTTCAACATTTTTGGTTTCTTCGTAAGCAAATCTCTCGGGCGAAACCACAGGCCAACCGTCTTCCGTCCACAAAATTTTCCGCACGTGCAGAATCATATACGCTGGCTGATTTCCTGGTCTGCCTTGATGTCCGATAAAATATTGTCCATTATCAGGATTTTGAAAAACCGAACAATGCGAAACCCCTTGCCAGCCCACGTGTCCATTAAATTGGTAGGGTGCCAAAATCATTGGTTCATGGTCAACGTCTTTATTGGCATCACTTCCATTGTAATCATAAAAAGGTCCAGCCGGCGAATCACTTCTGCAAACCCGAACATTGTATTTTGTCGCCAACCAATCGTAGGCGATAAAAAGGTAATATTTTTTGAGTTCTTTGTTATAGATTATCTCCGCCCCTTCGATATTTCCATTATATTTTCCGTCGGTAAAACCTCGATTAGCAATGCGTTTTCCTTTATCACCTTGCGACAAAGCCAATCCCGTCGCTGGGTTTAATTGCAACATATAAATTCCATCCCAACCAGAACCATAGTAAAAATATTGTTCGCCCGTTGGCGTGGTTACAACGGTCGGGTCGATGGCATTAGTTTGGCGAGAATTATCATTTAATGATACCACAACCAAGCCTTTTTCAGTCCAAGGACCTTCTGGATTGGTAGCGGTTGCTAAGCCAATAACGCTTCTGCGTGGGTCCGAGGAAGATAATGAATAATAAAGTCTGAATTCATTATTATATTTTGTAACGTAAGGCGCCCATAATGAATTGAAAGGCTGAGTTCCATTTTGTTGAATAAAATCAGCACCCATTTTGGGTAATTGGTCAAAAACCCAGCCGTATGTAAACCACTGAACAAGGTCTTTGGAAGAGCGAATTTGAATGCCCGCCCGAATATCAAAGCCAAAAGCTACATCGGTATTGTAGCAATAATAAGTATCGTTATGTTTGATGATGGAAGGGTCATGCACATTATAGCAACCCCATTTCAAGAAATTTATGGGATTCGCAATGTCGTCATAACTGTCTTTGATGGTATTAATATCAAAACTTGGTGTGGTTACCACTGGAATTGTGGACGTTGTCGGTGTAGTTGGTTGCGGATTATTATCTTTTTTCTCGCAAGAGATAAAAGTAATAATGAGGGCAAATAATAAAAATATGCGATTTCTCATAAACATAAAAAATGTGAGGGAGAAGCAATTTTCTCCCTCAATTTTGTCAATTCAACCAAAATTAATACGATGGATTTTGCTTAACCCCCGCATTATTGTCAATCTCTCTTTGAGGGATTGGGAAAAATTCTCTACCTGCTTTATAGGTTTCAAATTCTGGATCGTGTTTTTTCAATTCTGCTAATTTTGAAGCATCTTTCAACCATCCCCAACGATTTACATCATCAAAACGGTGTCCTTCCAAACAAAATTCTAAGGCTCTTTCGTGTGCTAATTGATCACGGAAATCGGCTTGGGTCATGTTGGGTCTAACTATATTCAAATCAGCCAATCCAACTCTTGCTCTCACTTGTTGAATATATGGAATGGCTTGCGAAGTTTGTCCTAATTCATTCAACGTCTCTGCATACATCATCAACACATCGGCGTAACGCATCAAACGCTCATTGATACCCGAACGCCAGTCAAATTCATCCGCTTTTGTATCATCATTAGCATATTTTCTTACAAAAAGGTCGTTCAAATCTTGCGCATTACCACCGTATCTTTTCGAAAATTCAATGCCATAAACCATAATGCCGGGAGCATTATAAAACATGGTTGCCGTTACTCTTGGATCAATTTTACCGTCCGTTGTTTTTTCTTTTTGATATTCATCAAAAATCCAACGAGTTGGTTGAACGTCTGTCCAGCCCAAACCCCTTGCCCCGTAAGTAATTGCACGACCCGTTACTCTACCCCAACCCGGTGCAGGCTCGCCACCCCAGTTTAAATCTTTTCCACCTGCATCACGAGAAAATTGTACTTCAAAGAGTGATTCGCTATTATTTTCCTTTGCTTCCGTAAAGTTGTCTCTATAGCTTGAAACCAATTTATAGGTATTCATATCAATAATTGCCTTAAACTGAGTCGATGCTTCTTGGTAGCGTTTATTGAATAAATAGGCTTTTCCTAAATATCCCATGGCTGCACCTTTGGTTGCTCTACCAGTTTGTCCTTTGTCAGAACCCGTTACTGCATCATAATTTGCTGGTAACATATCAACCGCTTTTTTCAAGTCATCAATTACTTGACTCCAAGCTTGTTCTGAGGTTGATTGTGCCACCGTAAAATCGGCTTTTGATTGAACTGAATGCGTTGGAATTGAAACATTTCCAAACATATTTGCTAAGTGAAAAAAGTAAAGTCCCCTCAAAAAATAGGCTTGTCCTAAAACTCTTTTTTTCAATTCAGCATCCATGGCAATATTCGGAACATTATCTAACACCAAATTGGCTTTTGAAATTCCTTCGTAATAAGCACCGTAAGCCCAACCGTAAATAGCGTCATTTCCAGCATTAAGGGCAAATTTTCCCGAATTATACATTTGGTCCCAAGGGCTATTACTTTTTGCATCATCCCCACGATTATCCAACAATAAATTTGTCGAACGCATATATCCGCCGTCAATGGCTAAAGTTAAATAGGCCGCATTTACGCCTTTGAGGGCATCATCTTGACTTTGCCAAAATGTCGCTGAAGTCTGAGCGTTTGGATTTGTTTGTTCTAATTGTTTTTCGCAAGCTCCGCTCAATAGCATCAATCCTGCAAAAAAAGCGATATTTTTTATGGTATTCCTTTTCATTTTCTTGAATTTAATTGATTAAAAACCTACTTGTACGCCTGCCATGAATGTTCTTGGATTTGGGTATGAACCATAATCGTATCCACGAGAGAATAATCCATCACTCGTAAAATCTGGGTCATAACCTCTGTATCCAGTAAGCATAAATACATTTTGTCCAGAAACGTAGAATCTTGCTGATTCCACCCCTTTAACCTTTTTTAAGATTACCGAAGGAATGGTGTATCCAATTTGAAAATTCTGCATTTTAAGATATCCTCCGTCTTCAACAAAGCGGTCAGAGTCTCTTCCATTGGCATTTGGGTCGCCAATAATTGGTCTTGGAACATTGGTAGCGGTATTCGCTGGAGTCCAGTAGTTGAGGGCATTAACATGACCATTACTATATTGCAAGCCCATCAAATTACGATAAACACCGTTGTAAATTTTGTTGCCCGCTTGTCCTTGGAAGAAAGTTGAAAAGTCGAAGTTTTTATAACTGGCAGACAAGTTAATTCCGTAAGAAATTTTTGGAATGGCTGAACCTAAGTATACTCTATCCAAAGCCGTAATTTTTCCATCACCATTAACATCTTTAAATTTAATATCACCAGGAGCAGCATTAATTTGCTCAGCATGATTTTTAATATCATCGTTATTTTGGAAAATTCCTTCTGATTGATAGCCGTATAATTGCCCAACTTCACCACCAACTTCTGTGATACTGGCAGCGCCATAAATTGGGCTATTTGTACCACCCAAAGCCAATACTTTATTACTCAACGTGTGCATATTTCCAGAAATTTCGTACTGAAATTCGCCTTGTTTTTTACGATAAGTAGCTGAAAATTCAATACCACTATTTCTAACTGAAGCCGCATTGGTAATAATACTGGTGTTGGTTGCTCCTACTGAATAAGGAATTGGCACGGGAGCTAAAATATCATAAGCTGTATTATTGAAATACTCAGCCGTGAATGAAACTTTATTTTCCAATAAACTCATATCAAGGGCAACGTTGGTAGTACGTTTCGATTCCCATTTAATACTTGGGTCAACTACCTGGGTACGAGTTGCTCCAGGGGCTAAAACACCCCCAAAAACGTATCCAGCATTTCCATTAATGAAGGTATCAAAAAGGTAATCGCCAATTGACTGATTTCCCAATTCTCCGTAACCCGCTCTCAATTTCATGGTATTAATGGCAGCTGGCAATTGAATATCATTATGAATATTCCAAGCTGCACCAATTGACATAAAATTACCAAAACGATTCAATGGACTAAATTTAGAAGAACCATCACGACGGAAATTGAAAGTCAATAAGTAACGGTCAGCGTAGTTATAATTTAAACGACCTAAGTACGATACCAAAGCAGATTCATATTTTGTACCCGTTACATTTCTACCACCATCAATTTTAATTGGGCTACTCAATTCAAGAATATAAGGTTTTTCTAAGCCTTTTACTGTTCCTTGCACAACACTATTGGTGAAACTTTGGAAAGTATAACCAGCCAAAACATCAATTCTATGTTTGCCAACTTCAAGATTATAAGAAAGGGTATTTTCAATCAAATTGGTTACATTATCACCACGATTTTCGTTATAAACCGCATTTGGGGTTAAATAGTAGAATCCTAAATCATATTCTGGTTCAAAATATTTGTAAACGAAATCTAAACGGTCATGACTTACGTTTAATTTATATTTCAAATTTTTAACAATTTCGTATTCAGCCCAACCATTTACTAACAAACGGTTTCTGTTGTCAGTACCTTTCAACAATGAATTCATACCCACAACGTTCAACGTAATTGCTCTTTGTGTGTTGTTGTCGCTACCCCCAAAACCACCTAAACGGTTCGGGTCTAAAACAGGCATTGTTGGAATTGCGGTAAGCATACTTGCCACTGCACCTCCAAAAACGGCGTGTTCACGAGTATTTTCGGCACCCACTCTGTCGGCATCTGTAAAACCTACTTTTGCCCCAAATTTGAATTTCCCTTTTTCTCCAGTAATATTAGCATTTAAAGTAAAACGTTTATAAGATTGAGGTCCAGTAACGGTACTTGTCTGGTTAAAATATCCCACTGAAACATTACTACGCAAACTTTTGCTTCCTCCCGAAAGGTTAATTGTATGATCAGTTATGTAGCCAGTTTTCAACCCTTCATTTTGCCAATTTGTATTAACATTACTAATGAAAGCTGGGTTGCTTGGATCATTACCCGGGGCAATTCTCAATCCAGCATTTAATTCAGCAGCAGAAACGACTTTTTGATAGCCCGTTCTGTCCATTAAATCCCATCTTCTCGCCACGTTTTGAGCACCCGCATAGCCGTTGTAGGTTACTTTAAGTTTTCCTTCTTTTCCTTGTTTTGTCGTGATAATAACCACGCCATTTGCCCCACGAGCCCCATAAATAGCCGCCGAAGAAGCATCTTTCAACACTTGCATCGACTCTACATCTCCTGGGTTAAAATCATTCGCACCATCTACAGGAACACCATCAATTACGAATAGAGGCGTATTATTACCAAAATTACTAATCCCACGAATTTTAATTTGAAGCCCGCCCCCGGGTTCTCCATTGCCTTGAACGGTTACTCCCGCAACTTGTCCTTGAAGAAGTTTAGCAATATCTGGCGTTGCGGTTTTTTGAGCATCTTTGATTTTTACAACACCAACCGAACCCGTTAAATCTTTGATTCTTTGCGTACCATACCCCACAACAACGACCTCGGATAATTCTTTGGTATCATCTACAAGCGTTACATTAAGTACACTTTGGTTACGAACTGTGACTTCTTTGGTCGTGTATCCAATATAAGAAAAAACCAAAATTGCGTTAGATTGAGCCTCTGAAATTGATAATTTGTAATTTCCTTGTGCATCAGAAGTTGAACCGACATTCGTCCCTTTCAAACTGATATTAACACCCACGATTGGGCTGTTGTTTTCATCCGCTATTCTGCCAGAAATACCTTTGATAGTAGAAGCTGTTTTCTGACCGAGTGAAGCATTAGTGAAAAAAAGTGAAATCAAACAAAACATCAACAGAGACAAGGATGACATATTTCCTAAAAATCTTCTGGTACTATTTTGTGATGCCTTTTTATTTGGACAATGTGTTTTCATAGAATAATTTGATTAAGATTGAAAAATTGCTTTTTGAATTGAGCGTGAACAAGTTATGTTGTTCAAACTTGCTGTTGGTCGTTATTTTTTTAGTCATGGGCGAAAAAATAATAGTGTTAAATTGACACAATTTTAAAAACGTATAAAATGATTATAAAAACACCAGATAATTAATGGTGTTAAATTGACACATTATTTTTGATTCGATAAAATTAATATTTTTTATTTGAAAAATTATACTATTTGAAAAATAATTATTTTTGTTTGCGTAATTGTCCTCCCACCAAAAGGCGTAACCATTTAAAAGTGGAAAAAAGTAATTAACTTTCCCATCTTTTGAACGGTAAAAAAATGAAGAAAAAAAGTTTCACAGAGAGCCAAATTGTGTCAATTTTGAAGAGTCAAAATTCGGATAAGACTGTAGAATCCATCTGCCGAGAGCATGGTATCGCACCAGCAACCTTCTACTGAGAAATGCGGACAAATTTGGTTATTCGTCAATTTTGGTGAAAAGCTACCTTTGACTTGTAATTACCACTCTCCTTCGGAGAAGTTCAAAACCCGCACGACCGTACATTTGTCGTTTGATATTTTTGAGCCTGTTGACTTGGCCTTCGACTGGTCCGTTACTCCAGTTTGATACAAATCCCTGATAAACAGCTTGAAAATGCGGAACGCCGCCCGCCCTTAGTATACCTCTGGCAAACCCTTTGATATTTTCGTTTTCATCATTGATGACTTCATTGCACCAGGCGGCCAATTTATCTCCTTCTTTCTCTTTCATCAGCCTTCTAAAATTTAAAACGGTGTTTCTAACCTTCTTAATGATTGGATTATCTTCTAATAATTTCGCTAAATATGCCTTTGGTAACTCCTCTGACCAATCTTTACGGAAAGTGCTTAACCAAATACTGAGTTGTTTTGAAGAGTAATATTTTACTTTCGCCGCTTCTGGTAAAATTTCAACGACTGTTTTGGGATACTTTTTTACAAAATCATAGACCAAATTAATACTGTGTTTGAAGCCTTGCTCTTTAATTTCTTCAAACAGAACTTTTACTTTTTGTTCACCTTCTTGCCATCGTTTGATGAGATAGTCCTCAAAATCAAGAAGATTACTCTTTTGATGGCTAACTTTTTGAAGAAACGATGTTCGATTCTAATATCTGTCAATCGTATGGCGAGACATTTTAAGAATTTTAGCGATTTTACGTTTACTAACTCCCTCAAGTTGTAACTCCTTTACTTTTAGAAAGTTATCATGGTATCGTTCCGTTATTACAATATCTTTTTTAGCGATTTCTATTTTCTCTGGTACTATACTTTCTAATACTAATTGTTGCTCTTCACTTAATTCAGCAGAAATATCTCTCAAACTTTCACGCTGAGTATTCAAAAATCCTTCAAAACCTTCGGTGAGGTTTTTTAAAATATGCCAACGGTCGGCTATTTGCACAATATTACCATCTGCTTCCGTAGTGGCACTCGCATAGGTTGATGAGCGATCTCGGCTAACCGTTTCAATGGATGGATACTGTTTCAGCTAATCTGTGAGGGTTTTACCCTCCCCATCAGGTAACAAATCTATCACCTCATTCTTCTCTAAATCAACAATTATCGTCCCATATTTTAGTCGCTTTTTAAATGCCCAGTCATCCACACCAATGATTTTGGGTAATTGAATGGCAGGAATTGGACACTTAAGGACTAACCTAAGAATAGTAGAAGCACTAATTTTTACATAACATAATTTGCCAATTCGATGCGCCATATTACCGCCCAATTCAAGCCCCATGGACGATATTAAGTCGTTGAGGCGCTCAAAACGTCTTGAATATGCGCTAAGTTGTTCTTTAAATCGTTCGGTAAAAATTTTACGGACGCAATCCGTATTCTCGCAAAAGAACTTACGAACTTGAAGTTTTAACTTGGCAAGTTTACCAGAAACAGGCAAATCTCCAATCGTTCGTGCGTATCTACTATGAATTTTGAAGCTAATGGTATGACACAGAGGACAACAACTGGAAATTTGACAGCTGCACACCTCGAAATCAATATTTGTGGTAGTATTTTGAAATTTGAGTAACGTAAAATCCAG
>NZ_CBABQS010000096.1:0-14925 GCF_964672035.1 Arcicella sp. | reverse complement strand
GTTGTTTAAAAAACTATTTGCCAGTAGAATTCCCTCCTTCTTTCATCATCTCCGAAGCCCGATGAATGGCTTGGCGAATGCGTGGATAGGTGCCACAACGACAAATATTACCCGACATTGCAGAATCAATATCTTCATCCGTTGGACTTGATTTTTCTTTTAATAATGCCACCGCCGACATAATTTGCCCCGATTGACAATAACCGCACTGCGGAACTTGGGCTTCAATCCAAGCTTTTTGAACAGCGTGGTCGGTATTAGCAGAAATTCCTTCAATCGTGGTGATTTTATTGGTTGATTTCAACGTTGAAATGGGAGTTGAACATGACCGAATCGGCTGACCGTCGAGATGCACCGTACAAGCACCACAAAGCGCCATTCCACAACCAAATTTTGTGCCTTTCAAGCCAACGTAGTCACGAATTACCCACAAAAGTGGTGTGTCTGAATCAGCGTCAACGTTGTATTTTTTTCCGTTTACGGTAAGATTATACTTTGCCATGATATTGTCAGATTTTAATTTCTAATCGTTTGTTTATCAGTTAGTTAATTTATTTTATAAAATTAAAAAAATATTAATATAATTTTTTACTTTATCTGAAAAAAGAATCAAATATCTACAAATTTACCACAAAAGTTTTTACATTCGTTTCAACATCAGTTAATATTAAAAATGATACAAACACTCAGAAAAATTGGGAATTCAAACGGCGTATTGATTCCTAAAACGATGTTAATAACTTGTGGCATTACAGATGAAGTTGAAATGGAAGTTTTGGGCGATTCACTCATGCTGCGTTCAACTAAAAAGAAAGCTCGTGATGGTTGCTTGCGAACAAGTATGCAAAACCTTATGAGAAATGTTTAAATATTAACCTCACCATTCAGGCGTAACCCCTCCACGCACCCTTGAATTCAAGGCCAAACGAATGGCAAATTGGGTATTTACCAAACCATTATTTGCCTTTGGAATTCCAAGATTATTATAATTAAAAACTGCCTCTACTCGCAAAATTCGAGCAATTCCGTCAATTCCATAACCAAATTCTATGTTGTGAACGTTGTTTTTTGCGGTGTATAAATAATTAGCAAAAAACTCTTCTCTGATACCCAATCGTCTGATGGGAAGTAATTGCGTTAAAGCAAATTTCCGCAAGCCCACCATTGTCATAATGTCAATGTACGAACCATTGGTGGAATAAAAGTATTGGTCAATCAATTTCTTACTCACTCCCCAAACATAATTATCGTAAAAACCAACCAAGCGATGCGTTGTGAGAGCATCACCAATGGAAACCATGTTATTATTTCCATTAAAATGCTTGAAATCGGCAAAGGTCATATTATTGGCACTAATAAAAGTTCCTACTTGAGCAATGTAGTTGAAGTTGGTGTTTATACTCAGCGGAAAATTGTGCGTAATTCCCAGTTCAATCGTATGGAAATCCATTTGAGAACCAAATACATTTGGAATTGCTCCCCGATATTTGAACGTAATCAAGGGCGATGAAGCAAAATCAACCGAGCGAATATTATTCCGATATTGTTTTTTCAAAAATGGTCGGTAATTGATTTGAAAACTGGCAATAAAAGCATCATTCGTTTTAAATTCAGTAGCGCCAATTTCTTGATTTTTAGGGAAATTAGGGATATAGTCAGCGTTCCCAAAGTCAACCCAAGAATGGTCGATAGTATTTTGCAAGGGATATCTTCTTGCCCATTCTAAGGAAGTTTTTATACCAAAAGTATTTGAAAAACGGTCGTTGAAACTGATATTGATAAAATCTTTTTCGTAAATTTTAACGTAATTCTTTTTCAACAATAAGGTTGAAAGCGAGTTCAAATCGAAGGCAATTGGTGTATCTACGTTGTATTGCGAAACAAATTTTCCACCCGAAATGCTAAAATCCTCCTTCTGCGTTTTCCAACGTATTTTCACCATGCCCATTGAACGCTTTTGCGTTAAGGAATAGCGCCAAGTTGGGTCAATTTCCCACCAATCATACCGATTTTTGCGGTACCTAAATATCGTTCCCGTATTGAAAACGTAGCCTTCAACGGTATTATAATTGAAATCTAAAAGGGGAGCTTTGTAATAAATTTCGTACGGATAATACCCTCTTTCGGTACTTCCCCAAAAATACGACCGACTAAAAAGAATGCTTCCAACCCCAAATTTCTGATTGGCTTGTCGGTACGTTGAGAATTCATCGGGTTGAGAAGGAAGGGTATTTTTATTCTTTCCTGAAATGGGTAAATCTGGCGTAAATATTTGAAAATCAGATGATTGTTTTACTTCATTCCAATAATTAGTTACTCGTTCATCGGCCACCGATAAGACATTTATTTTGTCATAACGCTTTAAACCCGAAGCAATATTGGCATCACTCCACTGATTTCTGAGGTTTGTTCCCAAAGCCGACATCACTTGCTTGAATTGTTGTACTTCAAAGTTTCGTTCTTGTACATTGATAATTTCATAAAACTCACTTTCAGCAGGACGTACGAGTTTTGTAGACTCTTCTGGCTTGATGGTTTGATAATTCCAAACCTTAGCGAGATATTGATACCCACCATCAAAACCCATTAAACTTCCAGATGTTTTGATATTAAATTTTTCGGGTAACCATTGATTAAAATGCGCCCCAAAATCAATAACTATTTGATAATCAATGGCATAATTCCTTATCGAAAGATTTATTTGTTGAATTGAATAATCATCAGCCGTTAATGAAATAGTTCCATTGAAAACTTTTTCATCATTATTATTTTTAGAAATTACCCTGATTTGATAAATTTTCACCCCTTGCAACTCAACCGTATTGGTTAACACAAATTCATAATAATTAAATGCTTTTGGGGAAAGGGGAGAAATGGCACCAGTGCCTAAAATGGACTTATAAAAGTTGGGGTTTACTAATTTATCGGGACGTACTTCGGCATGATAATTATTTCTAATCGCCTGGTAATCAAACTGGTATTCATTTGAATTATTAACCGAAAATTTTGCAAAAGATTCTGATTGATAAGTTAGCCCTTCTTCAATTCCCTCGTTTACCAAAAGAGATTTCCAGATATTTGGCACTCTCGTCCACTTACCCGAATTCTGAATAAAGGTTTCTGCCGTATAATTTGCATAAGATTTATCGTGTGCTGGGGCAGCTTCAATAGCTCTTTGAATAATATTTTTCACCGAAATAGAGTCCACAGATTTACCACTAAAAGCCTGTGAATCAGAGGTATAAAGCAAAAAAAAGGATACTGTAAAGTTTAATAAAAGTCTTTGAAGCATTTGAATTGTTCTGTTTCTGGATTGAAGTATTTAGGCAGGTAAGTATGAGCGTATAAAATTACGCACAAACTTTGAGAGTATTAATTTGAAATCATTAAATATTCATAGTTCTACTGTGAATTATACGAAAAATAATTCTAATAATTTTCTAATATATCCATACAAACCAGAATATCTTTTTAAGTGTTACCTTAGCGTAAATTTTCTTTAATTATTTATCCCCTAATATATGCAATTCACTCAGTTAAGCCTTATTGTCAAGAAACTAACCGAGTTTTACGGAAGTAAAATTGATAATTTCACGCAACATACTGCCTTTTCAGACGCAAAAAAATACACCTCTGGAGAACTCAATATGTTTATTAGTGATTTAATTCAAACTGCCCGAAAACAAAATTTTCTCCTTGTCGAAAAGTATATCTCAAAAGAAAAATTCCCGCAATTACTCAAAAATATTGAACATCCCATTCTATTTTTTGAGGGTGAAAACGTCATCGTTGCTGGACATAAACTCAAGGATAAAAAACCTTTCTTTTATCAAGTAAATGAGGGTAATTATGCTGAAGAAATTTCAGAAAATACTGATTTTAATCCTCAAGTAATTTCCCATCATTCTGATACTTCTCAGAATGGTAAAATTAGATTTCTGACCGTATATCCACTCGAAAATATTAACGTAAGTAACGAACCCGAACATTTAAGTCCTTTGAAGCGACTTTTCAGAATGCTTCGCCCTGAACGCAAAGATATTGGCTATATTTATATTTATGCCATCGTTATTGGTATCATCAGTTTATCCTTACCACTTGGTATTCAAGCAATTATTGGTTTAGTATCGGGTGGTTTGGCGTTTAGTTCGGTCTATGTTCTGATTGGCGTAGTAATTATGGGCGTGATCATTTCGGGTATCATGCAGATCTATCAATTGACTTTGGTGGAGGTATTACAACGAAGGGTTTTTACGAAAGCGGCTTTTGAGTTTACGTATAGGATTCCACGGGTGAAATCCGAAGCACTTTTAGGTTCGTATGCCCCCGAATTAATGAACCGTTTTTTCGATATTGTTAATATTCAGAAGGCACTGCCAAAGGTGTTGATTGATATGACTGCGGCAGTTATTCAAATCCTTTTTGGGGTACTTTTATTATCACTTTATCACCCTTATTTCATTGCATTCGGCTTTATCACCGTCACAATCGTAACCATTGTGATATATTATAATGCTCCAAGAGGCATGGAAACGAGTTTGTCGGAATCAAAATACAAATATAAAGTTGCCCAATGGTTGGAAGATATTGCCCGAACTTTATACGCTTTCAAGTCAGCAGGTTCGACCAATATGCCCATGCAAAAAATGGATTATTTGGTGAATAATTACTTAAAATACCGAGCCAGACATTATAAAGTTTTGGTAAATCTCTACGGAAATGCCGTCTTTTTCAAGGCTTTTATCACGGGTTTATTGTTGATTTTAGGAACAAGCTTGGTTATTGACCGTCAAATCTCTTTGGGACAATTTGTGGCTTCCGAAATTATTATTGTCTTGGTGGTCAATTCCGTAGAAAAACTTATTTCTGGTACTGAAACAGTCTTTGACTTATTGACGGCGATTGAAAAAATGGGTCACGTTACGGATTTACCACTCGAAAGACAAACAGGTTTAGCCGTTAATTTTCACGAAGAGAATCATGGATTGGACATCAAAATTCAGAATTTGAGCTATCGATATGCCGATGGGAATAAGAAGGTTTTGAATAATGTAAGTCTTGAGATAAAACCCAATGAAAGTGTTTGCATTACGGGAACAAATGGCTCAGGAAAAGAAACTTTATTGAAAATTTTATCGGCAATATTTACTGATTTTGAAGGTTCAATTTCTTATAACAATTTATCAATCAAGGATATACAGTTAGATTCAATCCGAGATGCGATTGAAAGAAGCTTGGCAACAGATTTGATTTTTGACGGAACAATGCTGGATAATATCGTAATGGGGAGGGCAGGAATTTCGCTTGCCGACGTTCAATGGGCCTTAAAAAATCTTCGCATGAACGAAAATATTGCTGAACTTGACGAAGGAATGGGAACTCAAATGATTGCGGGTGGCAAGCGCTTCTCGGAGAGTTTTGTCGCCAAAATTTCGGTGGCTCGTTGCGTAGTTGAAAAACCTAAATTGCTGATGATTAATGATATTTACCAAGAATTACACAGGTCAGAACGCATGAGTGCGATTGCTTTTTTAACCGATAAATCAAACCCCTGGACTCTTCTCACTATCTCAAACGACCCGATGATTATGGCTGCCTGCGACCGTGTAATTGTGTTGAACGAAGGCGTAATTGTGTTGGATGGAAATTATAAAGAATTAATCAAAAATCCTGATTTTCAAGAGGTTATGGATTAATTTTCGTTCTTCGATTTTCGTAATTCGAATTACGAAAGTCTCACATCGAATAACGAAAACCGAACATCAAACATCGAAAACCGAACATCAAAATTATGCTAAACATATCTAATAGAAGTGTAGCCAAGCAAATCAATGAAAATTTTGATTTACACTCACTAAAAACCTTACATACGCCCCGTTCTGCCGTGATTTTGACTCGGTGGTTATTGGTAATTCTCATTGTTTTATTGGCAACTTTATTTCTGCCTTGGCAACAAAATGTAAATGGCAAAGGTGAAGTTTCCGCCCTAACGCCCAAAGATAGACCCCAAAATATTCAAAATATTATTTCGGGGAAAATTGAAAAATGGCTCGTGCGTGAAGGTGATTTGGTGAAGAAAGGCGATACGTTAATGGTTATTTCTGAGATGAAAGATGAGTATTTCGACCCAAGATATCCACAGCGTTTACAGGAACAATTATTAGCCAAACAAGATGCCATCAAAAGCTATCAATTAAAGATTCAATCACTTGATAATCAAATAGTTGCTTTGCAAGAAAACAATAAATTTAGTCTTCAAAAAGCTCGGAATAAAGTAAAGCAAGGGTACGCCAAAGTAACAGCAGATAGCACCGATGTTTTGGCGGAACAGGTGCAAGTAAATATTGCCAAAACTCGTAATGACCGAGGCGAAGACCAATACAATAATGGCGGATTAGTGTCCTTAAGTGAAGTGGAATCGAGAAGATTAAAATTGCAAGAAGTGAGGGCAAAATTAGTTTCCAATCAGAATAAATTGGCGATTTCGAGACAGGAATTAATTAACGCAAAAATTGAGTTAAGTTCGATTGATGCGGAATATGCCGAGAAAATTGCAAAGGCACAATCTGACCGAAGTTCAGCGTTTTCTTCGTTGGCGGCGGGTGAATATGAATTATCGCAATTACAAAATAAAATCACCAATGTGGACATTCGCCGAGGGCAATATTTTGTGAGAGCGCCCCAAGAAGGATACATCGTAAAAGCTTTAAAAATGGGTTTGGGTGAGACTATTAAAGAAGGTGAATCTATTGCAACTTTACAACCTTTCGCTCCCGAAATGGCCGTTGAAATGACCGTGAGAGCCATGGATGTGCCTCTGATTGAGCCTGGCCGTGAAGTTAGAATGCAGTTTGAAGGTTGGCCTTCACTGGTTTTTTCGGGTTGGCCTTCTACCTCCGTGGGTACTTTTGGGGGAATCGTGAAAGTGATTGACCGAGTAGATAATGGCAAAGGCGAATACCGACTTTTAATTACACCAAAAATAAAAAAAGGCGAGCAAGTTTGGCCCAAACAACTGCGCATGGGTTCGGGCGTGGTGGGTTGGGTAATGCTCGAAGATGTGCCAGTTTGGTACGAAATCTGGCGACAACTCAATGCTTTTCCTCCTACTTTGAAGAAAGAACCAAAGGCGGTTTTGAAAGAAAAATAGTTTTCGGTAGACAGTTTTTGGTTAGCAGTAAGCGTAAGTCAGTCGCTTACCAGTTGAAACAAAACATAAACACTTCATAATGAGTCGATTTACAAAAAAGTATGCAATAAAAGGATTATCAATAAAGGCTTTATTTTTATTGATAACATCCACTATTTCCACCACTGCCCAAACCACTTTTGGCTACGAAGATTTCAAGAATTTAGTCCTCAAAAATCATCCAACAGTCAAGCAAGCAAATCTTTTTCCACGGGATGCCGAGGCGGAAATTATGCAAGCCAGAGGAGCTTTTGACCCAAAACTCACCTCCTATTTCGACCGAAAAGTTTTCAAAGGAGCTGATTATTACAATCGTTGGGATAATATCTTGAAAATTCCCACTTGGTCGGGCGTGGATTTCAAATTAGGATACGAAAGAAATACGGGTAAATATTTATTGCCAGAAGAATCTCCTGAATTAATTGTGGTAGGTTTGAGCGTTCCAATCGGACAAGGATTAGTGATTGATGCCCGACGCAACACCTTAAAACAAGCAAAATTGGGCAGAAATTATGCCGAAGCTGAACGCCAAAAATTGATAAATTCTACCATTTATTATGCTGCTAAAAGCTATTGGGATTGGTGGTTTTCGTACCAACAATTACAATTAATTCGAGAAGGATACGACCTGGCAGACAAGCGCTTTATCGCTACTCGTGAGCGTGCAAGAGTGGGCGAACAGGCAACGATTGATTCAGTTGAAGCAAAAATCACTTTGCAAGACCGTGAAGTAGCGCTACAACAAGCCAATATTGACCTGCAAAATAATCGTTTGGCATTGTCCAATTATCTGTGGTCGACCAATGAAATTCCGCTTGAATTACCCGAAGATGCATCGCCGCCAATAGCAGGAATTCGCCGAATTGACGAGACTACTTTATTAGCATTAGTCAATCAAGCAAAATTACAACACCCTGAAATTCAAAAAATTAATGTTAAAATTGACCAATTGCAGATAGAAGAACGGTTTAGAAAAGAAATGTTAAAGCCTGTTTTTAATGCCAATTTTAATTTCATTGCGGATGGTTTTGCGAACAAGCCAATTTACGATAACAAGAACTCTTTTTCGTTAGATAATCATAAATTAGGCTTTGAATTTGCCATGCCTTTATTCTTGAGAAAAGAACGGGGTAAACTTCAACAAATCAGAATCAAGCAACAGTCAACGGGTTTTGAACTCAATTTAACTCGTCGTGAAATTTTAAATGATGTTTATGCAGCCTATAATGACGTTCGGAACTATGAGAAACAATTAAAAGTTCAAGAAGATGCCACTCGAAACCAAGAGATTTTGGTTCGGGCAGAACAACGCAAATTTGATATCGGCGAAAGTACCTTATTTTTGATTAATACCCGTGAAAGTAAATTGATTGAAATGCGAACAAAAGTCGAATCGTTGAAGAGCAAATACGAAAAAGCATTGGCAAATTTGGCCTATATGGCAGGTTTGACGGAACTTTTGTAATGATTTGTGGAGGAGAAGGGTTAAATTTGTAAGACTAATGAAAGGAATATAGATTGGAAGAATGAAATATAATCCGTGTCAAATCCCAATTCCATTGCGGGTTCAATCTGTATTCCATTTTTACTAAATATCTTATCGAAACAGAAAATAAATATTCCCTCTCCGAAGCCGAAAGAACCTTCGTCAAAAATCATCAAAATGCTGAGATTACAGCCTTACTTTTACAGGCTAAAAAATATCCCAAACTCAATATTCCTGATTTAGTTTTACAAATAAAAGCTCGTCAAAAAGCGAAGTTAAAATTGCCAGAATGGTTTGAAAATGAGAATGTTATCTTTCCCAAAATGCTTTCTGTCGAGCAATGTTCTTCTGAAATTACGGCAAAATTCAAAGAAAATTTAGTATTTGGCGAAACCCTAATCGACCTCACAGGCGGCATGGGCGTAGACGTTGCGTACATGAGCAAAAACTTCAAAAAAGCCCTTTATTTTGAACAAAATACTGATTTACTGAACATTACAAAATACAATTTTGAGCAATTAGGCATTAAACGTGTAGAATTTGTGGAAGGAAATTCAGTGGAAAAATTATCTACGAGACTCCTATCTAATTCTAATCAAAATTCATGGATTTATCTCGACCCACATCGCCGGGATGATACGGGAATCAAAGTGGTACGACTGCAAGATTGCGAACCTAATATCTTAGCAATCAAGGATTTATTATTTGAATATACAGACAATATTCTCCTAAAAGCCTCCCCGATGTTGGATATTGATTTAGCCATTTTGGATTTAGGAAATGTTTCTCAGGTGTATGTAGTAGCGGTGGACAATGAAGTCAAGGAAGTTTTATTTCATTTAAGTAAAAACAATTTAAATGAGGTAATTCTAAATGCTGTCAATCTAACAAAACAGCATTCAAAACCTCTATCTTTCACCAAATTACAAGAGAAAAATGCAAGTATAAAATTAAGTGCGCCCAAACAATATTTATACGAGCCAAATGCGGCCATCATGAAGACAGGAGGATTTAGGTTTGTAGCACAACACTTTGATTTACAGAAGATTGCACCGCATAGTCATCTTTATACTTCGGAAAAATTAGTCGAAAATTTCCAAGGAAGAACATTTAAAATTATTGCCGTTTGTAAGTTAGATAAGAAAGAAATATCAAAGCATTTATGGGAGAATAAAGCCAATATTACCATCAGAAATTTCCCGTTGACGGTGCAACAAATTCGGGATAAATTGAAATTATCGGACGGCGGAAGTGAGTATCTTTTTGCCACTACGGATGCTCAAAATCAGAAGATTGTGATTGTTTGTAGGAAATTATAATTCACATTAACCGCTGTCAGGGAGTGCGAGTCCAAAACCCTGATAGCGGCTAAAAACCCTGTCAGCGGTTATATCTTTGAGTATTTTTTTTCAACCAAAAACCCACCCAAAATTCCCACCAAATAAGCCACTAAATCAGTCCACAGAAATCCAAATCCCAAAATCCATCCTCCCATACGGTTTTGACGAATCTTATCAATCCAAGGAGCATGATATAATTGGGAAAATTCTATCAAAAAACAAAAAAATAAAGCATCCCAAAATGCCTTCAAAGATTGACTTAGAAAGAGAAATTTAAACCCAAAATATATCATCATTGCCCATAACGAATCGCCCACGTAAAGTTTCATAAATTCATTGCCATACGTGCGAGTTGCTAAGCCAATTGGAATCATCAAAAAGGCCATTAGTAAGAATTTTAGCCTATTTTTCATACTGGGGCATAATTTTCTTGATTAAATAATATAGCGGTAATCCTCCCAAAAACAAGCCAATCGCCGTGGGTAAATTATCGGCATTACTGTACAACGAAGCGGCCGCAACAAGGGTATAAGTAACAATAAAAATGGCTGGAAAAAGCACTTTCCCAAAGCCAATGGTATAAAGATTTTCTGATGTTTTGAGTAGTTTTTTACGTAAAATAAAAATCGTAAAGGCCGAAGTTATCATGCCAATTGAGTCACAAAACATCACATAATTCAGTAATTCTTTGAAAGAATCGGCGAAAAATAGTATTAGAATCAAGAAACTGGCATAAACCGTCAAAGCAATTTCTTGGACTTGTGTTTTATCGTTTTGTTTGCTAAAAAACTTGGGCAAAACGCCATCTTCAGCCATCGCATAATACACCCGTGGATTCGTCAGCATCGAAGAGTTTACAAAAGTTAAAACGGAAATAAACAGCAAAACCGAGGTAACTCTCGAGCCTGTTTCACCAAAAAACACCTTTGCCAAATCAGAAATCAAAGAAGTTGAATTGGCAATTCCATCAATTCCTAAAACGCTGTAATACGCATAATTTATCGCCAGATACAGAAACATCACAATGCCACATCCAATAAAAATGCCTCTGGGTGTATTTTTAGAAGGATTGTCAATATCCGTTCCAAAATTTATCGTTTGTTGATAACCACCATACGTAAAGAAAATAGAAATAAAACTGAGTGCCAAGGCTTTGAAATAATCTGAATATTCCCAAGTAGAACTGAGGAGCGTATTTGCGGGTTTTGGCGTCGTATGATTTCCAAAAATTGTCAAAATCAGAAGTCCCATCAATACGATTTTTATCATCGAAAGCACATTCTGCGTTTTGGCGGACAGGCGGATTCCTACGAAATTAATGGCGTATAAAATTACAATTGTGGCGATGGAAGTAATCTTAATTCCCAAAGGATTTTGCAGCGATTCGGGCATCAAAATCGGGTTGATATATTCCGCACCAACCATTGCCACGATGGAAACCGCTCCCGCATTGGAAATCACAATCATCCAGTTGACCATAAAAGCAAAAGCAGGGTGATAACAATAGGAGAAAATTTTGTAAAAACCACCTTTTACGGCATAACGAGAACCAATTTCTGCGTAGGTGAGGCCTCCCAAATAACTGATAATTCCTCCTAAAATCCACGCTAAAAAGAAAATGAAAGGGATTTGGGCAGTTTTGGCCACTTCAACTGGATTTCTAAAAATTCCCATGCCGATAATCAGACTTATCACGAGCATGACAGTATCAAACAGATTAAGTTTATTTTTGTAGTTCATATTTTGGTTTGGGGTCTTTATTGTGGATTGATGATGAGGTAACTATTTTAAAAAATTCTCCTACTGTAAATTAGAAATTAGCCATCAGAAATCATAAATTTGATGGAAATAAATTATCATTTATGAGATAAAATACCCTTTAAAATTTTAAAAATGAGCCGAATAAACCGTCTCTCCGCAATCCTCATTCAACTTCAATCAAAACGAATCGTAAAAGCCCAAGAAATTGCGGAACGTTTTGAGATTTCCCTTCGCACGGTCTATCGTGATGTCCGTTCTTTGGAACAGGCGGGCGTTCCCGTGGTGGGTGAAGCGGGTGTGGGTTATTGGCTCATGGATGGATACCGACTCCCGCCCGTGATGTTCACGAAGGAAGAAGCTACTGCATTTTTGATGGCGGAGAAATTAATTACAAAACTCACCGATAACACCACTGACCAACATTTCAAGTCGGCCATGTATAAGGTAAAAGCAGTTCTTAAAACCACTGAAAAGGATTTTTTGGAAGATATTGAGAAGCGAATCGAAATAATTGGTCATCCAAGTGTTGTTCATTCAAAACTCCAACATGATATTTTACAGGTAGTTTTGAGAAGTATTTCCGAGAAAAGGGTGTTGAATTTACAATATTTTTCTCGCAACGAAGAACAAAGTTCCGAACGCTATATCGAACCCATCGGCATTTGTTACATTAGTAATCATTGGCATTTAATCGCTTTTTGTCAACTCCGCAACGATTATCGAGATTTTCGAATTGATAGAATTGTTGAATTATTGCCCACCCACAAGCTCTTTCGGGGCAATACTCATCCTTCTTTACAAAACTATTTAAAGCAGATAGAAACCCAACAAAAAATGGTTTCGATAAAAATTAAGGTTCATAAATCTGTTTTGAAACATATTCAAGAACAGAAATATTATTATGGTTTTATCAATCAGGAAGAAGCTGATTATGAACAATTTACGGTAGATTTCTTAACCTCTTCCATCGAAGGTTTCGCCCGTTGGATATTGATGTTTAGTGATTTTGTGGAGATTATTTCTCCCCAAGAATTGAGCGAAAGAGTGAAATTTTTGATTGAGAATTTGTATAGAAAGTATGTGAATTAATTTGGTCGGGCGACTGTGAACGAATGCGATTCGTCCTTACTGAACCCATCAATTTCCCAAACCCTGCTGACATACTGTTGTCACTCCATGTTGGTAGTTTTACAGAAAAACACAAAACCCATGTCAAATCATTCAGAATCAGCTTTTAATGTTATCGGAATCAGTGTTAGAACTAATAATAACGTTGGCGGAAAGGATATAGGAAACCTTTGGGCAAAATTTATGAGCGAAGATATTTTCGAGAAAATCCCTAACAAAAGCTCCTACGATGTTTACGGAATTTATACCGATTACGAAAGCGACTACACAGGCGATTATACCGCCATCGTCGGTTGTCATGTCAGTACATTAGACGAAATTCCAGCGGGGATGGTTGGCAAAATTATCCCTGCCAGTAATTACGAAATCTTTGCGGCTAAAGGGAAAATGCCCGAATGTGTGTATGGAAAATGGACGGAAATTTGGGAGAATAAAGAATTAGAACGCACCTATTCGACTGATTTTGAAGTATATGGTACAAAATCTCACAATCCCATGGAAGCAGAAATAGATATTTTTATCTCCGTTAAATAGGTATGGCACACGGGTTTTAGGGATTGGACACGGATATAAATGTATTTTATTCCGCTATTTCATTAAAATCCGTGTCTAATCCAAATTCCATTGTGGGTTTATCCGTGTGCCATCAATTACTCAAAACAGACTCGTCTGATAATTCCCTAAAACCTTTGCTTCATGCGCTAAAAGCCATTTTTTTCTCCATAAATCTCCTCCGTAACCCACCAAAGAACCATTAGAGCCAATCACTCGGTGGCAAGGAACAATGATGTTGAATTTATTACTTCCGTTGGTCGTTCCCACGGCTCTGATGGCTTTTTCATTGCCAATTCTTCGAGATAATTCTAAATATGAAATCGTTTTCCCATAAGGAATTGTTTCTAATTTTCCCCAAACCAATTTCTGAAAATCGGTACCTACGTGTTGAATTTTAAGGTCAAATTCTTTGCGAGTACCCGCAAAATATTCGGAGATTTGTTGGTTATATTGGTTAATAATTTCAGGCACAAAATCCGTCTCAACTTTACGTGGACTTGGTTTTTTCTGCGCTTCCACAAATAAAATAGAAGTCAAATAATCTTCGGTAGCAGAGATTTCTAATTCCCCCAAAGGCGAATTGATATATTTTGTATAAATTGTTGATTCCATAAAAATACGGATTCGGAAATCCGTGGTACATTTCTCGCAATTTGCAGAATTTTTAACAGATTTCAATTCCGTAACTTACGAAAGTTAATAAAATCTTCTGATAAATTAGACCACGGATTACCCCGCAATGGAATTGAGATTTAACAAATTTACAAGGATAAAAATTTAAAAAAAATCTGTGTAAATCTGTATAATCTATGGTCTAATTCGCACTACAATTTTCAAATTATGACCTATAAAATCCTTATCCCAAAAAACTTTTCTTTCCAAGAATGCCTTTGGTTTTTAGACCGTAATTACGCTGATTGTCTTCTCGAATTACGACCCCATTCGGTCAGGAAAGTAATTTTAATGCGTGAAGAGCCTACTTTGAGTGAAATAACTGAAAGTGATCATCATCTAGTCATCAACTTTCATCAATTTCAAAAATTGGGAAACTTATAGACTGCGACATAACTTTTCAGAATTAAAGTTCAATAATGTGGTTTAACTTTCGGTAAGTTATGTCATTCTCTATATACGGTATTCTATTTATGGCAAACTTTAGCGGTGAAGAAATGATATTCAATGAATAAAAAGCGTTCCCTAGCTTTTATAACATTCCTATTGTTCGCTATTCGATGTTAGATATTCTGAAAGAAACCCGATTATCAAATATTTATGCCTAATAAAAAACCCTGCTTAATTTATATTGTTTACTAAATGCAGAAAGCATAGAAAAGAGAAATAAATCTCATTTTTCTAGCACCACAAAGTTTTTATTAAGAAACATCTAGTAAAGAGAATCAGTATTTTACGGTCTGGCATTGTTTTTTGGTAATGACAATAAACAGAAACCAGTATCTTTGTCGATA
>NZ_CBABQS010000095.1:0-15023 GCF_964672035.1 Arcicella sp. | reverse complement strand
GTAATAATTTCTGAACATTAAAATCAATCGCATCCGTTTCTTCGTGAACGTAATTAATTAATAAAGAATCACTTATATTCTTAAAAATTGATAGTTGATAATTGATAATTGACATTGTTTTAATGTCGATTGCAGACTTTTCATCAACTGTCAGTACTTGATTTGCTTTTACATTTTTTAAAATACTTATTTTCCCAGATTGCCAAGTAATTTTTACTTCATCAACCGTTTTTATCTTGCCTAATCCAAAATGAGCCACATTTTCAATCGTGGACAAATAACCTCGATAAGGCGTATTTTCATAAACTTGTTTCTCTCCGTGATTGTACGAAATATCAATCCAAGCCCCAATTCCGTTGATATTATTGGATAAGCCTTGACATTTTATTCTTAAAAAATTACTTTCTGCGGGTTTTAGTTGAACGGAATTATTTCGATAGACAAAAGCCGAATCATTGATATTATTTACGACATAATCTACGTCGCCATCATTGTCCAAATCTGCGTAAGCCGCACCATTAGAAAAACTCGGAATATCCATGCCCCATTGGGTCGAAACATCTTCAAATTGCGGTAAATCGCCACTTTTTCCGCCTTTATTTTTAAAAGCATAATTCACCGTTTTTGCCGAGGGAATCATCTTTGAGAGTTCTTCCAAGGTTAACTGTTGCTGAACGGCGGTTTGATAACGGTAAACTAAATAATCATGGTCGGTAATGTCTTTTGGGAAACCATTGGTGATTACTATATCTCGAAAACCATCATTATCAAAATCCGTCACCATCGGACACCAACTCCAATCGGTTTCCGCAATGCCCGATAATAATCCCATTTCACTAAAAACTGGCTGACCCGTTTTAGGATTATTGCCTTGATTTATTTGTAAAGTATTTCGTGGATATTGGTAGTTGTAGTGAAACTTTTCATTGTTTTGGTAAGTAGAATAATTGTTGGCAGGCATCACCATTTTCTTACGGTAATTATCCGCCGGAATCATATCTAACGCCACAATATCGACCAAACCATCATTATTCAAATCCTCCACATCATTGCCCATGGCCGAGAAAGAAGTATGCTTGAAATATTGCGCTGAATGGTCAGTAAATCCATTTCCATTTTTATTATTTAGGTAAAGTAAATCATCTGATAAAAAATCATTTGTTACGTAAATATCCTTCCAGCCATCCCGATTTATATCCGTAATATTCAAGCCCAAACCGTAGCCTTCAATCAAAATTCCTGCTTGTTTGGAGATATTCGTGAAGTGCGGTTTTTCGTTGGTTCCATCATTTTTATATAATCTATCCGTCCGCCTTGAAGAACCGTCCACAACCTTGTCAACGTATTTATTTGGATAGCGAACTTTCTCCATTTCATTCACCAATAAATATAAATCTAAATCGCCGTCGTTGTCATAATCAAAAAATGCCGCATTAGTGGTGTGCGTGGTATCTGCAATGCCATATTCTTTGGCCATTTCCTTAAAAATTGGCACGCCAGATTTATCAACTCCTTGATTTACGTACATCATATTTGCCAATCTATCCGCCACTTTACTCACGGAAGCGCACACATATATGTCTAAAAGATGGTCATTATTAATGTCAATTACCGTTGCGCCCGAACACCATTTTCCTTCTCCTGTAGTATTACTTTTTTCAGTAATGTCTTCAAAATGAATATCGGAGCCATTTTGGGTGCCTTTATTTAAGTATAATTTATTCTCAACCTGATTTCCTGTAAAATATACATCCACTAAATTATCATTATTAAAATCACCTAAAGCCACACCACCGCCATTGTAAACATATTCAAAATTGAATATATTTCGAGCATTCGTTTCCGTAATTCGATTGGAAAATGTAATACCTGTATTTTCAGCAGTGAGTCTTGTAAAAACGGGTTCATTATTCTTATTACAAGAAAATAAGAGCGCAGTTGAAACAATAAAAAGTGGTATTTTAAAGGTCATTTGAAATTAATAATTCATTTTGGAAAGTAATTTTTATGCATGTGATGTCAGTTTAAATAAATCAGAACATAACTTTAAGATTTATAGAATTTTTAAGATTGGCATTTTTAATCCTAAAAATTATTTTAATCTTAAAATCATGTTCTGAAAGTGCGGGCGTATGCGATACGCACTTAAATAATATCAAATAATATTATTCCTTGTATTTACTTAATAAACATCACATCATCAAAATAAAGCGTTTCTGATTTATCTGGACCTTGTAATCTCCATCCAAATTGCTTTAAAGTAGTGCCTGAATACCAAAAATCTAAATCTTTCAAAGCAACTTTATAATAATTCCAAATCTTTGGAGCAACGTCAATTTTATTTTTATCGGCAAAGTTACCAAATCCAATTTTTGAGGCATCCGATTGAATCCAGAACGAAATGGGTACATTTCCACCTTTAATTGAGAAAGTCATGTACTTATAATCAGCTGAATAGGGGATTGAAGGATACCAATTGCTAAATGCTGCCAAGTGCCAGTTTCCGCCAGCAAACGTTTTCACTAATGATTTTTTCCCTGCATAAGCCTGGTCAGAAGTTACAATTAGCGGATCACCCCACGAATTATTACCGTAATCTTTGGCAAAATCTTCCGTAAAAACTTGCAAGGCAACATCGGCATTCACAAATTCTAATGTTTTGGCAGTAATGATTCCACTGGTGTTGGTAATATCTACGGTAACTTGGCTTAAAGTGGTGGTTGGAAATCTCAATACCATCGTCTCATTGCCTAATTTATCTTTTGTCTTAGAAACAATTTTAACGGCCGTTGTAGTATTTGAAAATACCACACTCGAAACATCGGCAAAGTTCTTTCCAGTCAACGTTATATCACCTCTGTCAATACCGAAAGTAATCTTATCAGTCGAATAAACGGTAGGTTTTGCAATTACCTTAAAGTTGAAAGTTGTCTCCCCGTGCGAAGTAACCAATCTGATTTTATTATCAGCGGTAGAATCGGTAGGTGCTGCTGCTGGAAGTCTAATAATCAAGGAATTATCAGTGTTGTAAGTGGGATTAAAAGCGGTATTGTAGCCATTAAAATAGGCATAAATTACCCCACCTATATTCACACCACTAATGACCAAAAGTTTATTGGGTTCGGCTCCAACAATACTACTGTCTTTATGTTTTGGAATGGTATCCAACAAATAAACCCTTGAAATACTGGGAGTTCCTGTGGATACTTTTGGCGTTCCAGTTTCATCGTCTTTGCAGGATGAAAGCATAGTAATGCTTACCAGAATGCCAAAAAAGGCAATCGCAGAGAGTTTACTACCAATATAATTTTTCATTTTTTTCATGTTGATATTTATTTGAGTAGGAAATTTGATTCCCTACATGAGTTCATCAGATGGTTAATACTAAAACTTATATGGCACCGGCGGTTTCAATAAATTGGGTGCTTGCGCTGTTTCAGTATCAGGAATTGGCAAATAAAATGCCGTTGAAACCAATTTGAAAGTATTAGTGGTACGATTTATAAAGGTAAATTCACGCTTTTTTGCAGCAGTTCCAGTGCCAGCTTTAATCCGAATCGTGTACGTTCCTCTAATTTGTTTACCAATAATATCAACCACTTTTTGCGGATTGTAGTAATATAATCGTACCAAATCGTACCAAGCAACTCCTTCAACCGCAAATTCATAGCGTCTTTCATGGAGTAAATCATCAAGCGTAAAGGATGTTACAGCGGGTAACGTTGCTCTTGTTCTGATTGCATTGTAATATTTTAATGCTTCAGCGTCAGAAGTTGAAGTATTATTTCCTAAGATTGCTTCGGCATATATCAAATAAATTTCTGCTAAACGTTGCATATAACTGTTGTTCGGAGCGGCCTGTTGTTGCCCTAAACCTCCGTTATCATCTGGACTACCGACTATATATTTCTTAAAATGGGCAAAAGTCTCATAAGCATCATCCGCTGGTATTGGCTCTTTCCAACCTCCTTTGGCTTTGATTAATTCTGGGTATAAATCGCCTGGAAGCATAAATGTCGCTTTTCTACGTATTGAATCGGCAGGGTCGAGATTGGCTAAATAATCATACGATGCACCATTTCCACCGCCCCAACCGTCTTGGAAACCAGTAATTTGGCTATTTGCAGCAAATTGAGACTGAAATTGATTCCCAGAACCATAACCGCCATTACCAACCCATTGCAAACCAAATAATTGTTCTGGATTATTATTATTTGCCGTTAAAAATAAATCGGCATAATTTGGCATCAATTGGAAAGCACTATTTTTGATGACATCACTTGCGTAATATTTTGCACTATCCAAATATACTTGACTTCTTTGACCATTTGTTGAACCTAATCCTGCACGAGTCAAATAAAACCTTGATAACATTCCTTTGGCAGAATAGGCATTCAAACGACCTGTTCCTGCGGCTGAAGTAGTTGGCAATAAATTCTTTGCTGCTTGCATATCACGAATAGCAAATTCCCAAACTGTCTCAACCGTATTACGAGATAAAGTGGTATCAGCACCTTGTTTTAAATTGTCCGTAATGATAGGAACGGGACCCCAATTCTGCACTAAATATGAATAAGCAACCGCACGCATATAACGAGCTTCACCAATGGCTCTTCTTTTTGCTTCTGGCGATACGCCTGCTTTGGCATACGTGTTGACATTATACATCAAAACGTTTGATTGAGCAATAATCGTGAAAAACGAATTCCAAGAATCTCTTAAATCACTATTGGTGTTTGAAACGGTGAATTGGTAAAATTGTTGCCAATTACCATTATAAGGGCTAATCATATTGCCCGCACGACCGTCCCCAAAAGATAAAAGTGCTTGTCCATTCGACCCAAACCAAACTTTATTGTATAAAGCGGCCGTTCCCGCCATTAATTCAGCATCGGTATTGAAGAAATTGGGAGCGGTTAAACTTCCTAACGGAGGAGTGTCTAAAAATTGTTCTTTACAACTTGTCAACCCAGCAAAAGTTAGGGCAACAAATAAGAACTTTATGAAGATATATTTTTTCATGGTATGAATATTTATTTTTATGAAAACTAAAAATCAAATGCTGCTGAGAAAGTGTACATTCTCGAAGAAGGATAACGGCCATTATCAAATCCTGGAACACCCGCAGAGGTACCAACTTCTGGATCATAACCGCTATATTTTGTAATAGTAAAAGCATTTTGAATACCGCTCGTCAATCTAATTCCGTTGATTGGTAAATACTTTTTCAAGAATGTCTTCGGAATATTATAACTCAAAGTGATATTTTTTACTCTCAAATACGAACCATCTTCCACAAATTGGTTGGTAGCACGGCCAGCGTTTCCATAACTTGAATAGGCAATTCTTGGAACATTATACCCTGGATTTAATAAAGTTAATGATTCATTTAAAACACCGCTACTTGGCTGTGCAAAATTAACTGCTTCTTTATAAGCGCCGTGGATATAGTTTCTGAAAGCACTATTATCAAATCTCAACTGATTGAAAACTTGGTTGCCATAAACGCCTTGTAAAAAGATTGACAAGTCAAATCCCTTGTAGGAGAAATTATTGGTAATTCCGAAGGTAAATTTTGGCCAAGGATTACCAATAAATGTTCTGTCTTTATCATCAATTACTTGCACATTTTTGCCTAAAACTGGGTCAAAATATTCTGTTTTATCAAGATTTACATATTTAACATCACCCACCCATGCTTCTGTTGGGGCAACATGAACGTTGGTTGGCAAAGCAGCCGTAGTTAAATCTTGATAATTTTGGATTAAACCATCAGTCTGATATCCAAAAAACTGAAATAATGGTTGTCCAACAATTGAACGAGAAATTACACGGCTAAACCACGGGAAACGGTCAATAATCGCTCTATCTGTATTAAGTTTCAACAATTTATTTCTGTCAAATGAAATATTAAATCCACTATTCCAATTAAATTCATTAGTTGATTTTGCACGAATGGGCGTTGTATTGATTGAAATACCAACACCTCTATTTTCCATGTCACCAATATTAACAACTGGAGCGCCTATTCCGCCCTGTCCAGATGTTCCTGCGTAAGCGGGTAAAGGTAAGTCCGTAATTAAATCGGATGTTTTTCTTAAATAAGCATCAAAAACCACGTTAACTCTATCTTTAAACATATGTAAATCAAAACCTATGTTTATGGTTTGGGTGTTCTCCCACTTAATATCTGGGTTTGGAAATTTACCAGCCAAAAATCCTTGTCCAGATTGCGTTGCGGCAGTACTTAATGGAGCGTAAGTATTTTTGCCATAATATTGACTTCCCGATGTTCCCACCTCTGCACGAATTTTGAAGTCATTAATGGCAGTAATATTTTGCATAAATGGCTCCTTTGAAATTCTCCAAGCGGCAGAAAGTGATGGAAAGTATCCCCACTTGTTATTCGGTCCGAAAAGTGAGGAGGCATCAGCACGGTAAGAAGCCTGCACAATATATTTATCGTCAAAACTATAATTCAAACGACCAAAGTACGATTCCTGCGAATTATCTTCTCTTGTACTTGTACTCAAAGAGGTTTTTGGATCGCCTAAACTTAATTCAGAAAGTGCATTGTTGGTAAATCCAGTGACTCTACCGCCTAATTGTTCAGTAAAATAATACTGAGCTTCGTGTCCAGCCGTAAATTTTACATCGTGTTTTAGGGCTATTCTTTTATTATAGGTTAAGTACTGGTTTGTACTCCAATTATAATTATTTCCCGCATATCTTTCCGAAGTCGAAATTGGATTGACGGCTCCTTGGGTAAGGGCGTTCGTTCCAAATGAATAAGAAGGACGGAAAATAGCTCTGGTGTCATTGCCATAACTTCCGTTAAATTCACCGTGAAACGTGAAATCCTTCAAGAAAGTCAAGTCGGCGTAAATTGTTCCGAAAGTTGTCATTCTTTTGTAATCATTGGTATTCGTGAAAGCTAAAGCAACAGGATTTGTGATTTTAGCCGAATAACTACCATCGTTTCTAACATCCTGTGGACCACCAAAACTGCCATCCGCATTATAAACAGGGGCATTTGGCGATTGCTGAATGGCCGTGCTAATGACATTATCTTCATTAATAGACAATTTCTCAGCCGTTCCAGAAATGGATAGATTTGTTCCAATTTTCAGATAACTGCGTAATTTACTTTCTACATTTACTCGAAAAGATTTTCTGTCAAATCCAGAATTTGGCGCAATCCCTTCTTGATTCATCAATTCAGCGGATATATAATAAGTTGTTTTATCATTTCCTCCACTCAAGGTCAGTTGTTGTTTTTTCATCGCTGCCGTTTTGAATAAGGCTGATTGCCAATTGGTACCATCGCCTAAAATAGACGGGTCAGCAAACTCTGCATTATAACCCGAGCCAACCGCTTTTGCCCAAGCATTACTATAAGTGGCATATTCTCGTAAGTTCATCAAAGGCAATTGCTTGGGTAAGCCTTGAAAATTATACATCGTAGTGAAGCTAATTTTTGCATCGCCCGCTTTTCCTCTTTTCGTAGTAACCACAATTACACCACTGGCAGCTTTTGAACCATAAATAGACTGAGCGGAAGGTCCCGTCAAAACGTTTAATGATTCAATGTCATCAGGGTTCAAACTCGAAAGTATATTCGATTGTCCATCCGAGCCATTTCCTTGCGTTGAAGCAGCGGATGGTATTATTTGAACCCCATCAATCACATACATGGGCTGACTGTTACCATTTATCGTAGAAAGTCCACGAATATAAACAGTCGCTGCTCCTCCTGGTTTACCCGAATTACTGGCAACATACACGTTGGGCGCCCGCCCTTGAAGTGCTTGGTCAATGGTTGTATTGACGGTTCTTTTTAATTCAGTTTCAGTGATATTCGTTTGAGCGCCCGACAACGAACGTTTACTGGCAGTACCATAACCTACCACCACAACTTCATCAATAGTCGAAACATTTTCTGACATTGAAATGTTGATTTTTGTGCGTCCCGAAATAGAGATTTGTTGAGTCGTCATACCAACCGATGAAATATTCAATGTTCCATTCGAAGGAGCAGTGACAGAATATTCACCATTTGAATTAGTCGTTGTTCCAACGGTTGTACCTTTTATCAAAATATTAGCTCCAGGCACTGCTTGATTGTCCTGTCCTGAAGTAACCTTACCTGAAATTTTTATGGTTTGGACGGTTGCTTTTTGACCTAAAATGCTGAGGCTTCCAGTCATTATAGTTAGCAAAATAATAAGACTTTTTAATCTTATTATTTGTGGTGAAGAACCACTAAAATGGAAAATTGTGTGCATATTTGGGGATTTATTTACAGATTGAATTTGAAAGATTTCTTTAAATATTTTACCTTTTGGAAAAATCATTTTGAAAGAATTTATGGATATTAAATGAAGTAATTATCCATTTAATTTTCGTTTTCATGTTAAAAGGATTTATAGTACAAATTTTATATTTATTTGAATTAAATGTATAGTACTATTTTATCATTTATTAGCATAAAATCGACTATCATGTATGATTGATAATATTTACCATGCAGAACATGACACATTTGTATTATTACTCAGACGTAATATCTGTAGCATAATAAATAGTTACTGGGCTATTTTAAACACATAAACCCCATCAAAAAATATTTTGATGGGGTTTATAATATTTTGTGGGCCGTATAAGATTACATCCAATACACTCACACACTTAATAATCAAGCACTAACAAATAAAGCTCCATCTTTGGTGCGGTCATTGGTGCTACTTAGTCAGCAATGCGCTCAAAAATCTAATCTCTTCTTCTTGTTTTTTTATCTCATTATCCTTGCTATTCTCGAAAAGAGAAAATTAGTACAAGTTGAGGAAAATATTGAGACCAATAAGATTTACACCAGTTCACAAGCAGCTGCTTTCCTCAAAATAAAACCCCAATCCTTAATTCGGGCGAGAGGAAAGGGGAGGATAAAAGGCAAATTAATCGACGGTAGAGAATATGGTTATGAGTATGAAGAATTAAAAAAATATGTTCGAGGAGCGCATAAAAAGGTGACTGCCTAAGAATTTCGGTTCAATTTATTCTTCAATCAATAACCACAAATCGCTATGTCAGAAATCACAGGGCTGTGGATTCCCTTAGAATATCTACAAAATGATTTACTTACGGGTAACGAAAGATTGATTGTTTCATACATCAAATTCAGAGAGCAAGGCGGCACTTTTGAGGGAACAAATAGAGAAATTGGATCCATGTTAAACATGAAGGATAATAGAGTTTCCGAGGGAATATTTGAACTGATTAAAAAGGGATTTTTAGAGCGTGAAAGTAAGCATTTAAAAGTTTCCGAAAAGTGGAAACATTCCGAAAAACGGAAACATTCCGAAAAGTGGAAACATTCCGAAAAACGGAAACTCGAAAACATTCCGAAAAGCGGAAACAATGTTTCCGAAAAACGGAAACTTTCTGAAATCATACCATATAGTAATATTAAAATAATAAATAATGATAATAATGATGCAAAAAAAGAAGAAGAAAAAAATGAAGAAATTAAAAAATCTTCTAAAGTTTCATCTAAAAAAACATCACTGCCCGAGATAGAATTCTTGGATTCAGAGTTCAAAGATTTTAAGGTTTTCGAGGAGTATATTCGACAAGCGCATCCTGAGATTAACACTAACTTTTATTACCACAAAATCTCCGCTTGGATTGACAAGAATACGGGCGAATTAGCCAAGCGTAAAATTTGGAAAAGCACCGTCCAACAATTTTTAGAAAATGATTACAAGAAAGGCGAATTAGTCACCACAAAATCAAAAGGTCATGGAAAACCAACAAATTCAAATTATCCCAAACAAACCAACATCTTTGAACAGCCAGCAACCGCCGAACAACTGGACGACCTCGTTAGTCGGTATTTTGCCAGACGGTAACGGTTTGACGCTGACAGAATCGGAAAGCTCAGAAATTGCCCTAAGTTTGACTGAATTAGATTTTAAGGTGGCTTTACAGTCCGAGAAAATTTTCCAACTAAAATCTACCATCGGCGAAGCCAACATTTTCAAATCCGTGTGTGCTTTGCTCAAAATGTTCAGTGATGCCACCAAAGTCAACAAACCGCTTTCCAGTTCTGAAATAATTATGTGTTCGGATTGGATGGTAAGAAAATACACCCACGAATCCATCGCTGATTTCGCTCTGGCACTTAAAGAAGGCATTTTTGGCAACCACAAGTTCTATGGCTCCGTCACCATAGCCGATGTCAAAGAAGTAATCGAAAAGTACTTTGATTTGAAAGCGGAGCAATTGGAACAAATAGCAAAATCTAACGAAATGCCAATATTTGACCAAAAAGACCAGATAATTGCTAAAATAACGAAAGGGTTCACACCAGACTATTCAGAGCCATTAGAGACGTTTTCTGAACGTTTTGAGAGAGAAAGAAGAGCAAAAGCAGGAGAGGATTTTAGAAAATTTCAAGAAAAGTTAAAAAATTTCAGAGATTCAGAACCAGTTTATGTAGAATTTCAACAAATTAACCAACCACAAAATGACGACTACTACCAAGAAACGTCCCAATCGCTGGAAGGATAGAAAACCTATCAAACCAAGCGCCAAAAAGTCCGACCAATTACGAATGGAAGACATTTGTTTACCCGATGCCAACAGCACCACCACCGCCATAATTACCTTCGTCTTTCCCCCGAGCAACACGGATTTCTCAATGATATTTCCCAAGGCGGCGACATTGCCATGATTGCCAAGTCATTCGATGATTTCCTAAAACGTTGGGAATACCGAAGAGCAGACGGAATGATTTAGAACACGCTTTAATAAGTTTTTGTTCATAAAAATCAGAACAAGATCTATACCATTTTGTCCAGCCATTTTTAGCGAATTCTTTTTTGTGGAAATGATTAATTTTTATGCGATTTCTCCCGGTTTAAATCCGTAGCAATTCCGGAGCAATTCCAAGGCAATTCCAAGGTAAATCCCACTGAGTCCCAGTAGCGCCAACAAGCTTGACGATTCCTCCACTGGATAAAATATGCCTGTCCGCCACAGCGACGGAAGGAGTTCTCCCAACCAAGAAAGCAACTTAAAACATTCACTCCAAAAGAAGTCACAACCTGATTTGTGACTTCTTTTGTTATCATAATAATCTTAATCAATCTACAAATAGATATGCTAACAAAAGAAGTCACATTCGCTCAATTAAGACTTAATAGTGGATTATAACATTAGTTGTGATTAAGATATTTAAGTTATATTTGCCAAAATGTGATAAGGCAAATATTAAATATCAAATACGCATTTTGGAAAAACCTATCGAGCAAATTTTGGCGAATTTCCATTTGGCGATATTACAAAAGACAATTATAAACTTATAACTTAATTTATGGAGGGTAAGGGTAATAAACACGAAAACTACGAAATTCTCAACCTTGTTGGCTATGGTTTATCTAAGTTTAATGATGAATTTATAACAGAATTTGGATTTAAAACCAAAACAGCTTTTTATGAATATTGCATTGAAATCGGAATTGCAGAAACAGTTGGAACTGTAAAAAATAGAATGGATTTATTTGACCATTCACGCTATTCGAGATTTCAATCTCGAATCACAAATAAAAAGGATTTCCAATCCTAATACCAAAATAAAACCCCTCTGAATTTGTCAGAGGGGTTTTATTTTACGAAAATCACTTCACATCAAACGACTTATCAAAATCAACTGTACACTGACTTTACCCCGTGGTCATTGTCTTCACTGACCACCGAAATAGAAATCGTAAGTAATCTTAGCGATAAAAAAACACCTCAGTGAAAAGAATATTTATTCACTGAGGTGTTTTTTTACACAATAATTAAATTCTTACCAAACCGTGATGCGTTCACTTTCGGGTTTGTACATTTTATCACCAGGTTTTATATCAAATGCCTTGTAGAAAGGAGTAAAATTCATCAATGGGCCATTCACACGCCATTTTGCGGGCGAGTGAGGGTTGGTATTTACATACGTACGCATGAAAGCATCTTTGGTTTTTACTCGCCAAATTCTGGCAATTGAAATGAAGAAACGCTGTTCGGGCGTAAAACCATCAATTTTTTCATTACTTTTTGCTTGTTCTGTTAGCTTAAATGCATCGAAAGCAATAGCAATTCCTGCGATATCTGCCGTATTTTCACCCACTGTTAAAGCCCCTTTTACGTGCATCGAATCGAGTACTGTAAATTGATTGTATTGCTCAATTACGAGTTGAGTTTTAGCCTTGAATTTCTTAAAATCATCTGCCTTCCACCAGTTTTTCACATTGCCTTGTTTATCATATAAAGCTCCTTGGTCATCAAACGAGTGTGTGATTTCGTGGCCAATTACCATTCCAATGCCACCATAATTAAGGGCATCATCAGCATTCATATCGAAATACGGTGGCTGAAGAATTCCTGCAGGAAAAACGATTTCATTCAATGGCGGATTGTTATAGGCCGTTACCGTTGGCGGAGTTGTTCCCCATTCAGTACGGTCGACGGGTTGGCCTAATTTTGAAATTCCATAAACAAAATCGTTTTTGCTCGTAGCCAATCTATTTTCAAAGTACGTACCACGATTGATTACTACTTTCGAATAATCTCTCCATTTATCAGGGTAACCAATTTTCTCAGTAAATGCATAGAGTTTTTCTTTGGCTTTAGTTTTGGTCGAATCACTCATCCAATCAAGTTTATTAATTCGATTTTCAAAAGCTGTTTTCAAATTCTTTACTAATTCTTTCATTCGTCGCTTGGCTTCTTCAGGAAAGTATTTTTTAACATAAAGTTGGGCAAGTCCATGTCCAAGCGATTTATCTACGGCATCTGTAATATCTTCACCCCTTGGTTTTTGCGTTGCTTGTCCAGACAGCACTTTAGCGTATTCAAAAGATGCTTTTGTGAAAGGTTCGCTCAGAAAATCAGCGTAAGAAACCAAGGTTTTTGCTCTTAAATAAGCTTTCCAGTCTTCGATTGATGCAGAAGCGAGCAAAGAGTTCAAACGGTCGTAATAGGCAGGTTGTTGCACATTCAGCGAATCTATTTTCACGCCCAATGCTGTAAAAAATGCTTGCCAGTCTATATTTGTTTGTTTTTGGGCGATGGCTGAAACTGCCATTTTATTATAATTAGCCTGTACATTTCGGCGTTCGATATTAGTTTTGTGCGATGCCGCCAATTCTTTTTCGATAGCATAAGCTGCTAAAGCCAATTTGTTTGCAGAAGCAGCATCAATCGCCGTAAGTTTAAACAAAGTGCTTAAGTAATTTTGATAAGCTTTCTGAATAAAAAGCGTCGAAGAATCGGTTCTAAAATAATAGTCTCTTTCGGGTAAACCGATGCCTGTTTGACCTAAATTGACGATATTGACGGCACTGTTTTTAATATCTGGTCCAACACGAAAACCGATAATAGAATAGTTATTAAATTTCTGTTGTTCAGCCACATACTTCATGATTCCAGCCACATCTTTGATGCCATCAATTTGTTTGAACATTGGCTTTACGGGCTCAAAACCTCTTTTGTCGATGGTGTGGGTATCCATTCCAGAAGCATAAAAATCACCCACTTTTTGTTCGATGCTACCTTTGAGGCTTTTGGCAGCCGAAACACTATCTAAAATACCTTGCAGGCGTATGCGTTGCGGATAATTCATAAACGAATAAGCCCCAACACCCGATTGTGTAGAAGGAATTTCAGTTGAATTATACCATTTTCCATTGACGTACATAAAGAAATCATCGCCAGGCTTTAGGGTTGGGTCAATGCCCGTAATGCTTACTTTTTGGGCGAAGCTTGAACTGATGCAGGTTATTATAAACCAGAAAACTAATACGAGAGAGTAAAATTTTTTCATGAATTTTGATAATTTATCTTGAAACGAAAGGTAATACTATAAGCCCAAAAAATCTAAAACCTATGAAGGTATTTTTCATGTTTATCGACCTGCTGTGGGAAATTATCGACTTTGTATCATTGACTTTACTTAATTCGTTTGGCTAATTATTCTATTTTTAGTCAGTATATTTTCACGCTATTCCAAATTTCAATCTCAAATCCCAGTTAAATAGATTTCCAAAAACAAAAACCCCCTCCAATAAAATCAGAGGGGGGAGGCTTAGAGAGGAACTTCCCGAAAGTTATTTCTACTTTCGGGAAGTTAAAGAGACTCATTTAACACTATCACCTAATTACTTCACATCAAAAGATTTATCAGAATCAACCGTACATTGATTTACCGTAACCGCAACCGCCGAAGCGGTGGCCAAATAGCCAGCAATCGAAATAACCACGGTAGGAAGAGCAACGTCACCCGTCAAAATTGTGGCCGAAACGCCCCCTAAAATCAAGCCAATGTTACTGATTTTCTTAAAAAATGGTGGACAAGGAGCACCAACACTCTCCACAATATTCATGTCATTTGGATTGGATGATTGCATCGGATTATAATGTTAAATTGAAACAATTAAGGAGTATAAAAAATTAGTATCGTGCCTTTTCTAAGGGAACTTTAGAAGCCGTCAAGTCACTTTTCCACTGTCGCAATTCCGCCACCTGCTTTTGATTTTCCTGAATAAGATTTGCTCGTAGCGACACGATATTTTCCAATTCACCCGATTGCCTTTGGAACTCATTCACCAATGAACAGGCCTTACTATTCAGCAATTTGACTTCATCCACCTTGATTTTCAATTCGTGCGTTCGGTTGCTCAACTCCTTAGAAATCGTACGATATTCAATCAAAGCCGAAGCATAACCCGTCACGCAAGTATCACTAACGCCATTCTGAGTATTTTCAATTCGTTGGTAGTCAGTCACTAATCGACTCCGCCCTCATCATATTGCGTGACCGTGAAAAACATCCCTTCCACCCGAATAAGATGCGGAAAAAACACTTCAAAATCAGCCGATTGAGCAATGAATGAAATAAGTAAGAGTAGATACATAAGAAATTTAAACATAGCGGTAATCTTTTTTTTCTGTAAAAGTATTACGCTAAAGTTCTGTGAATGAGG